>CAYRPP010000001.1:0-25748 GCA_964426115.1 uncultured Lentisphaerales bacterium
TCCGCGACTGGATGGACACCTGGGTCGAGGCGTCGGCCCGCGCGGAACGGGGCAAGCCCGCCGGCGTGATCCCGGCGGCCATCCACTGGCCTGAAGGGCGTGTCGGCGGGCCGGGCCCGGACTGGTGGGATCCGCAAAACCACCCAGCCGAGACGTCGTTGTATGCCTGGCCCAGCGCCATGTCGATGATGTGCGATACGCTGCTGCTGACCCATTACATGACGAAGGACGCACGCTACCTGGAGCCGATCCGCGCCATGGCCGCGCTGCGGATGAAGCATCTGGACGCCTCCGGCCATGCGGTGGACGCGGTGCCCGGCAGCGAGGCGTGGTGCGCCATGCGCATGGGCTTCCTGGCGGGCACGCTGGCCAAGTACCGGCGCCTGACCGGCGACACCCGGTTCGACGCGGTGCTGGCGCACGATATGCCGTCGGCCCTGATGGGGTTCGGCGGCGCGAACCGCGCGCCACTGGTGGCGGCGCTGCGCAACACGGCCGAGGCCCTGCGGGTGAACTTCGAGGGCTACACGCGGGAAGTGCGATACACCGACCGCGTGCTGAAGTTTCCGGAGCTCTTCCGGATGAAGGGCATGAACAACGCCGCTGGAATCAAGGCGCCGGACACCGTCCTGCTGTACAGCACGGCGACTGGCGATCCGGGCGACATGGGCTATTTTCCGTTGAACCGCGTGCGCTGGCTCACTCCGCCGCGCGACCTGGCGGCACTGGTGACGAGGGGCGCGCCGGACAGTTTCGAGGCCGAGCTTTACCACTTCGGGGCGGCTCCGCGGCCAATGGCCGCGGAACTCTACGGGCTCGGTCCCGGCGACTATCGTCTGACGGTGTCGCAGGCCGGCATGCCGCCGGAGCCGGCCACTCCGGTCGTCGTAGAAGGAACCAGAATACGAGTCGCCTTTCGTCTTCCGCCGCGGCGCCTGTGCGCCGTGCGGCTGGAACGGGACGGGGCGCGCTAGGAGAGACCGCACATGACCAACATTAATCATTCAAGCGTTCACCGCCGGCTGTTTCCGTTTGTGGCGCTGCTGGCCGGCCTGCTGGCCGGCCGCGCCGAGACCGTCGTAATCCAGCCGGAAAAGAGCGTGATCGTCATTCCCGGCCGGACTAACCGGCTCGTGGTCGTGGACATGGCGCGGGCCGCGGCGGAGGAGTTGCGGCAGCATATCGAGCTGATCACGGGAACCAGGATCGAGATCGTGCAGGACCGCGGCCCGGTCACCGACCGCTTCCCGTTCTATGTCGGGGTTCCGCTGCCGGGTGACGAGAAGCCCATGGCGCCCGAGGAGGCGCGCTGGGTCGTCACCCCGCAGGCCGTCTACATGTACGGCGACACCGAAGCCGCCAAAACCGGCTTCCATCCTGCGGTCTACGGTTTCCTAGAGGATGCTCTGGGGGTGCGGTGGATCGAGCCGGGCGAGAGAGGTCTGGTCTATCGTCCGCAGTCGCCACTTAAGCTGGAGTCCGGCGCGAGTTCCTGGGCGCCGAAGCTGGGGCTGCGGGGGGTGCGGATGGGGCTGCGCGAGGCCGAAGCCAGGTCGAACAACGTGCTCAAGCCGCTGGGCAGTCCCGAATTCGACCCGGAGAATCCGGCGATGGAGGAACCGGATGACGCCATGGTCTCGCTCAAGGACATGGATTCACTGATGTTTCCTAAGGAGGAGAAGCCCCGTCTCTCCCCCGAGGCGCAGCGCTACAACCAGTATATCGACGAGGCGTTTACGTGGTTGCGGCGCATGCGTATGGGGCGCCACATGACCATCAACTACGGGCACGCCTTCACGCGGTGGTGGAAGTATTTTGGCGTGGATCACCCGGAATACTTCGCGATGCGCGGCAACGGCAAGCGCGAGCCGACGGATTCCAGCCTCAAGAGCAAGGAGACCATCAAGCTGTGCCCGAGCAACCCGGGTGTGGCGGAGCGGATCATCCAGGAGTGGCTGCGCAACCCGCAGCGTTCGCACGGGATCAACGTCTGCGAGAACGACAAGGTTGGCTTCTGCGTATGCACCAACTGCAAGGCGCTGGATGTCCCCGCCGAGATGGACACGGGAGAGTTCCCGTTCCTGACCGACCGCTACGTCGTGCTGGTGAACCGCGTCGCCCGCATGGCGCTCGAGCATGATGAGGAAGCCTATGCCGTGACTTACGCCTACAACCAGACCGAGTTTCCCCCGCGGCGTCAGAAGCTCGAACCGAACGTGATCGTGGGCGTGGTGCCCCTGACGATCGACCTCCAGAAGCTGGAGAAGATTTTCGGCGGGTGGAGCCAGATGGGCATGACCAAGGCTTTCCTGCGGCCCAACTGGCCGGTGTACTACTTCTGCACGCCGCTGCCGATGGGATTCGAGAAGCATTTCTTCGACGCCTTCCAGACGGCCTTCAAGCATGGCGTCATCGGCACGGACTACGACAGCATGCAGCATGCATGGCCGACCACCGGGTTCGCCGAATACGTCCAAGCCCGGGCCTTCTCGGATCCCGACAAGAGCTTCGAATACTGGGAAAACCACTATTGCTCGGCCTATGGCGCGGCGGCGGAAGATGTGAAGCGCTACTACCGCTACTGGCGCGACGAGGTCTGGGAGAAGCGCGTGCGCGATTCCAATATCGTCACGTGCGACCAGCCCTGGATGTTCATGCAGCGGATCATGAGCTCGTTGGGCGAGTACTACCGGAAGGAGGACTTCGAACAGACCGATGCCATTCTAGCCAAGGCCCTTGGACAAAATCTGTCCGACGCCGAGCGTGCGCGGCTGACCCGCCTCAGCCTGGCCAACCAGCATGCCCGCCTGGTCTTCACCGCGGTGGTGACGCCCGAGCCCGAGAAATACCGGCATGCCCTCGACCTGCTCGCCTTCCGCGAGAAGCACCGCGACGCGCTGTTGTTCCAGTGGGACAGCCTCGCGGCCCGGGAGAGCCGCGACAACAAGACGGGACGCGCCCAGATTCCCACCGGAACCGATTTCGTCCTGAAGTTCAGGCGCTACCCGTGGCCGTGGATCGCGACCGATTCGACCTGGAAGTTCCGGATGGATCCGAAGGACCGGGGACAGCAGCAGAACTGGGCGGCCCTGCCGGCCGACGGACTCGGGGAGTGGACGGACACGGTCATCGATCCCGACTTCGCACCGCCCAAGGGTGTCGCGCGCACACGCCCGTTCCAGGGTGTCGGCTGGTATGCAACGCGCGTCAAGGTGCCGGCGGACTGGAAGGAACGGCAAATTTGCCTGCATTTCGAAAACATTGCCGGCGCCTGCGAGATCTATGTGAACGGCAAGCTGGTGGTTGAACAGCCGGGAGCCGCCGGCACCAGCAAGCCGAAGACCTTCGCGGCGCGCATCGATCCGTTCGTGGATTGGAAGCAGGCGGACCAGGGCATCTTCGTCAGGATCTGGAACGAGGCCGGTGCCGACGGCATTAACCGGAAAGTGTGGCTCCTGTCGGAAGAACAGGACGCGGCGCAGGCCAAGCCCGCCAGCCCCTGACGACCTTATGAACCGCCCGTCCGGATTCGGCGGCGCGATGCAGAATCAGTCTGGTCACACGCGGCACGGAGTGCATATCATGGTAACCGGTATCTGCCCGCTGTCGCGCTACAGCGCCGTTGCTTTGCGGTTCGTGATGCGCAAGCGAAGCGCAACAGGCCGCAGGATGGCCTTGCGGGCTCTCAAATACTTACAAACACTTGCACAAGGTGCGGCATCTGCTATGTTACGTGCCATACGGCATCGTTCAACCAAGGAGAATGACGCGATGAAGACCGGAACAGGCAGGATCATGTTCAAGACGATGGTGGCTGGCGTCGTCATCGGCGCGGCATGCGGCGGCGCGGCATTCGCCGCGGCGGCCGACGACAAGCCGGCCGCCAAGGTGCCGCCCGCGGCCGGGCTCCCGGGAGTGCTGCTGCTGGGCGACTCGATCTGTGGCGGGTATGGCCCGATGGTGCAGAAGGCGTTGCAGGGCGAGGCGGACGTCATGTACATCAGCCATTGCGCCGACACCGCCAACGGCCTCAAGAACCTTGATGCCTGGCTGGGCGACCGCAAATGGCGCGTCATACACTTCAACTTCGGCCTCCACGACATGAAGTATGTGGACGCGAAGGGCGAGCGCACCTCTCCGGACAAGGGCACACAGTTGATTCCGCCCGAGGACTACGAGAAGAACCTGACGGAGCTCTTGGCGCGGCTGAAGCGCACTGGCGCTGCGCTGGTCTGGGGCACCATCACACCGGTTCCGGCCGGCGCTAACGGCCGCGTTCAGGGTGACGAAGTCAAGTACAATGCAATAGCCAAACGTATCATGGAGGCCAACGGCATCGCGGTCAATGACCTCTGCGGCGCCCTGGGAGCCGGCCCCGCGTTGGAGGATCTGCGGCGCGAGAGCAACAACGTCCACTTCAAGCCCAAGGGCTACAAGGTGCTGGCAGATGCCGTGTCCGGTAGCATCCGGACGGCCCTGAAGCAGCCTTGAGGGAACACGGCATGGATCGCGGAGTGCTGAAGGAGCGGCTGGCGCTGGCGTGCGGGTGGCTCACGGAGGTGGCGCAGGTAGGGAGCGAGGAGCGGCTGCCTAACGAGACGCGGCGGCACCACCACGCCTCGTGGGCCGGCGCCATTCGGGGCGAATACCGCGCCGCGACCCGCGAGTGGGGCTTTTTTGGGCCGGTCTGGCACACGGGCCAGGCCGTCAAGGCGCTGGCCATGGCCGCTCCCGTGCTGGGGCCCTCCGTGCTCGCGGGGGCGCGGGCCGGAGCCGATTTCATCCTGAACGCCGTCGTGCGCGAGGGGCCGGACCGCGGCATGATCCTGTCGTACGAGGACGACGTCGACAAGGCCTCTTCCTCCTGCGCCCTGGAGTGCCTGGACGGGTTGCTGCACCTTTACGCGGCCACGGGGGAGACGCGCTACCGCGATGCCGCGCTGGAGGCGCTGGCCTGGCTGGGAGAACATGCCTACATGCCGGGCACCGGTCTCTTCCGCGACTGCTACGATCCGGCGGCGCGGGCCTTCGTGCCGCAGCGCCACGGTGTCGAGGGGCGTCCGCTGCTCGACGACGCCATCTTCCTCAAGGGCTATCTCCTCAACCACGACCGGCGGCTGCTGCAGATCGCCGAGGAGACGGCGCAACGACTGCTGCGCGACGAGCGCCCGTCCGGCATCTGGATCGACTATCCTCCCTGCGACCGCGCGCGCGGCGCCATCCATCCCCGGCATGCGTACTGGTGGGGATACCCGATGCTCGACCTGTACCGCCACACCGGCGACAGCCGCTACCGCGACGCCTTCGGGCGCAGCGTGCGGTGGTATGCCGGCGCCATGCGGCGTGACGGCGGCATCATCCGCGACACCTACCTGGACTTCAACACGGACTCCTTCGGCCACGCCACCTCGGGCGTCGGCTGCGCCGTCTGCATGTTCATCGACCACCAGGCCATCGAAGGCGGCGCGGAGATGCCGCCGCTGATCGAGACCGGCCTGCGCTATTGCCTGCGCATGCAGTTCACGAAGCCGGCCGACCCAAACCTGAAGGGCGCCATCCTGGAGAAGGTGCTGCGTCCGAACGGGACGGACGACAGCCCATACCATCTGCGCGACCTGGGGACGATCTTCTTCATCCAGGCCGCCTGCCGGTACCTGGCACAGGAATTGCCCAAGTGAGGCAAGACGGGCTGCGCGGCAGCCCGGCGACGGACAGACACAAGGGAGAACGAGTGAAAATCACGATCATCGGCGGCGGCTCGTACTGCTGGACGCCCACCCTGTTCCGCGACATCGTCTGCACCGAGGGCATGGAGGGCAGCGAGATCGTACTGCATGACATCAACAGCCGCAACCTCGTGGATCTGCACGCTTGCTGCCAGGCGATCCTGGGACAACTGGGACAGACCGGACGCTTCAAGGTCGGCGCGACGACGAACCTCGCCGGCGCCCTGCGCCGCGCGGACTGTGTGATCCTGACGATCACCACCGGCGGCCTGGACGCCATGGAGCACGACCTGGAGATCCCGTACACCTACGGCATCTGGCAGCCCGTCGGCGACACCGTGGGCCCCGGCGGCATCTCCCGCGCGCTGCGAAACGTCCCGGTGGTGGTCGACATCGCGCGCGAGATGGAGCGGCAGTGCCCCCGCGCCTGGCTGCTGAATATCTCCAACCCCATGTCCGCGATCACCCGCGGTGTGTGGCGCGAGACGGGCATCCGCTGCATCGGCCTGTGCCACGAGCTCTACGGCACGCTGGCGCAGCTCCAGAAGATCCTGGGCGCCAAGGACTGGCGCACGGACTTCGACTGCGTGAGCGTGGGCGTAAACCACCTGCCCTGGATCATCCGCCTCTCCTACCAGGGACGCGACGCGTTCCCCGCCGTGCGCCGCGCCCTGGCCAAGAACCGGGTACCCGCGTCGGGCAAGGAGCCGGGCACGGTGCTTGATCGGACGCTCATGGGGAGCAACGACGTCAAGTTCGCGCTCTTCGAGGCCTTCGGCGCCCTGCCGGCGGCGGGCGACCGGCATCTCGTCGAGTTCTTCCCCTACTTCTGCACCGCCCGCATGCGCAAGGGCGCCGCCATGGGCGTTGAGCTCACCCGCATCGGGCAGCGGCGCGACGTGTGGATGCCGGCCTGGAAGCAGAAGGTGGCGGACATCACCAGCGGCAAGGCGCCGGTCAAGTCCGTGGTCTCCAAGGAGGCAACCTCGCGCGTCGTGGCGGCGCTCGGCGGCCTCCGCGAATGGAGAGACGTCGTCAACATCCCTAACGCCGGACAGGTGCCCGGCATCCCGAAGGACGTCATCGTCGAGACCATGGGACTCATCGTCCGCGACCATGTGTACGGGCTGCCCGTCGGCGAGATGATACCGCCTGGCATCCTCACCCAGATCGCGCGCCACGCGACGAACCAGGAGATGACCGTCGAGGCCGCGCTGACCGGCGACCGCTCGCTCGTGCTGCAGGCCATGCTCAACGACCCGCTTTGCGGCGCGATCGGCGATTTCCGCCGCATGGAACGGATGATGGACGAGCTGCTGCAGGCCAACCGCCAGTGGCTGCCGCGCTTTTTCGCGCGGCGTAGGCGCGCGGCCGGCGGCCGCCGTTAGCCTTTCGCAAGGCCGCGCCACCATGCTTATAAGGAACCGAGACAAGGAAGCTGGGAAGAAGGGCTCCGGGCGCGGCTGGGCGCGCGCGGCGGCCCTGCTGTGCGGCTTCGGCGGCATTCCTCTGATCGGCTTGTACGTCCACTGGTTCCCGACCGTCGCCATGGGGAACGGCGCCTTGCAGGTTGTGTTGATGAACGCCCTGGCGCCGGTAGTTTTCTTCCTCATGCTCGTGCTGGTCGGCATCGTCAACCCGCTGCTGCACCGCTTCCTGCGGCCGATGGCCATGGCACGCGGCGAGCTTCTGCTCGTCTTCACGCTCTGGTTCATGGGCAGCGCCGTCTGCTACCGCTGCCTGACGATGCCCGCCATGGCAGCCATCGGCAGTCTCCAGAGCCCCGCCACCGACACGCCGGCGCTGCGGCGCACCGGGCTTAAGAACTACCTGAAGTCCGCCTTCCACCTCCCGGCCGCCGCAGCCAAGGACTACTTCTACGGCCTCGCGCCCGGCGGCGAAACGCGCGTCCGCCTGCTGCCGCGTTCCGCCGCGGCACCCGCGGCCACGCCTGCGGCAGCTCCCGCGGAAGCATCCAACGCCGCGCCCGCCGCCGCAGCCCAGGCGGAGGCTCCCGTGCCCGCCATCCCCTGGCACGCCTGGGCCAAACCGCTGGCCTTCTGGGTGCCGTTCATGCTCGTGGTCGCCGCCTTCTCCGCCTCGCTCGTGCGGATGCTCCAGCGGCAGTGGTCGCAGCACGAGCTGCTGACATATCCGCTGGCCGCGGTGGGCGAGTCGCTCATCGGTCGCGAGCCCGGCCGGGCATTTCCCGCCGTGTTCTACCAGGGACTCTTCTGGATCGGCTTCGCCCTGCCGGTCTTCATCGACGTGATCAACGGCCTGCGGGCCTACTTCCCGCTGATGATAGAGATCCCGATGGCCTTCAACCACCAGTCGCTGATCGGCAAGTTCCCCTTCCTGGCCAAGTACTGCGGCTTCCACGCCTACGGCCTCTTCCGCGGATTTGTCTACCTGTACATGATCGCGATCGCGGCGCTGCTGCCGACCGAGATCTCGCTCACCTGTTGGCTGGGATGGATCCTGATGCTGCTCGGCACGGGAGCCTACTTCAAACTGACCGGCGAAGTCATCACGGAGACCGAGACCGCCAGCATGCAATATGGCATGTACGCGGCCATGGCTCTGACAATCCTTTACATTGGCCGCCGCGAGTACCTTAACGTGCTGCGCTGCGCCGTCGGGCTGCGGCGCGCGTCCGATCAGGGGCTGGCACGGGCCGCGCGGAGCTGTCGCGTTTTCCTGCTCTCCGGCGTCATCCTGTGGTGGCTGCTGACGGTGCTGGGCCTGGACGGCTTCATCGCCGTCGTGCTGGTGGTCTCGCTCTCGGTGGTCGTGCTGCTGATCGCGCGCCTGACGGCCGAGACCGGCATCCCATGGCTGTACAACTTCATCGGCATGGCCAGCGGTCTGCCCCTGAAGCTGCTGGGTGCCGCGGCCATCGGGCCGCAGTCCCTGGCGGTCATCGCCACCGTGGGCGTGGTGCTCGACTCCAATACGACGAACACCCTCGCCGCCCAGGAGACCACCTACGGCAAGATGCGCGAGCAGACCGGCGCCTGGCCGCGCGGGCCAATCTTCAACCTGATCCTGGCGGCCGGCATCTGCCTGGCCATCGTCAGCGGCATCGTCTTCACCTTGCGGGACAACTACACTTTCGGCGCGCAGCCCGACCAGTATGACTCGGTGATCGTCGGCCGCCTGCATGCCGCGGCCTCCGAGGTCTCGCGTCTGGAGGCCGAGGGGCGCATGGAGGAGGTGCAGGCCACGCACGGGCTCGCCAAGCTGAGACTCGTGAAGCCCGACCCCGGCCTGTTGCGCTTCCTGGGCATCGGAGCCGTGCTGGTCGCCGCGTGCGCGCTGCTGCGGCTGCGGTTCGCGGGCTGGCCGTTCCACCCGTTGCCGCTGCTCTTCATCAACTCCTGGACGATGTCGCGGCTCTTCCTCTCAATCATGCTGGGCTGGCTGGTCAAGATGGCCATTCTGCGCATCTGGGGCGGCACGACCTTCGCGCGCGTCAAGCCGCTCTTCTTCGGCGTGGTCTTCGGCCAGGTGGCGATCCACGGCGTCTGGCTGATCGTCAACAGCATCTATTTCCTCGCGACGGGTATCACCCCGCCCAAAGTGCCTGGAGGTTTCTATTGAGCGGCGGCACGGACATAGTAGCGGCTCCCGAGCGTCTCGAAGTGCGGCCCCAGGCGCGCCTCTCGTTCCGCCGTCTGCTGGAAGTCTGCCTGGACAGCCTGGCGCACCGGCTGCTGCGCTCGTCGGTGGCCATGGTCATCGTCCTGCTGGCCGTCGCCTTCCTGGCGTTCGTGACCGGCGAGAACGCGCTGGGGCGGGGCGCCCATGCCGCCGCCCGCGAGCGCGCCGGGCAGGTGGCCGCCTACACCCGCTTCCTACGGAAGGCCAGCCAGGTCGAGTCCGCCGAGCAACTCGTGCGCCGCGCGGACCGCATGCGCCCGGGATCGGCGGACATGTCCAACCTGGTGCGGTGGGGCGTGATGGATGTCGCGGACGCCGCCGCGTTTGTCGCCATGTGCCGCGACACGGCAGGCTATCTGGACTTCTTCGACCGGCTGCCGCTTGGGCGCCGCGTGCTGCTGGTCGAGGACCGCAAGGGCCTTGAGCTGCTCGACTGGCTGTCCGTGGCGCCGAACCTCGCGGTCTTCCGCGCGCGCTTGGCCGGCATGCCGTCCGTCAGCTTGCCGGGCGGCGCGGCGGCGCTCGACCCGTTCCTCGGCCGCTGGACGGCGTTCCGCGGACGGCTGGCGCTCGTGAACCGCAACCACGCGGACGTCGTGCGGCGGATCGCGGAGTTCGCGGGCGCCGCGGGGATCGAGGGCCGACTCGCCGAGGCCCGGCAGAACCAGGCCGTCCCCGCCTTCTTCGGGGAACTGGCCGCCCGGGGCCTCGATATCGAGAAATCCGACATCGCGAACATCACGGAGGGCCTCGCGCAGCACCGCGATGTCAACTGGGCCTTCGGGCTGCTCAAGCAGACGCCCGTGCGCGTGGGCTGGCAGCGTGAGTACCGCGAGCAGTTCAATCCCGCCGCCGCGCTCGAAAGTCTGGCGCGACACAGCGCGCGCGTCGCGTGGATCGCGGAACGTCTGCGGAAGGCCGAACCGGCTACGGAACTCGACACGGCGCGTCTGGCGTCCGTCGCCGGGGTGTACGCGCGCAACCAGGCTGTCCTGCGCCAGGAGGAGCGCCTGGACGCGCGCTACGGCGAGGGCGGACGTACGGCCGGGCGCACGGTGTGCCTGATCGTGGTCTCCTTCCTCGTCTGCGTGGCGGGCATCGCCAACGCCATGCTGATGAGCGTGCTGGAGCGCTTCCGGGAAATCGCCACCATGAAGTGCCTCGGCGCGCGCAACGGCACGATCGCCTTTCTCTTCATAACCGAGTCGGTCATCGTCGGCGTGGTGGGCGGCATCGCCGGCGTGGCGGTGGGCCTGGCCATGGCCTTCGCGCGCCTGCTCGCGCAGCATGGCGGGCTGGTGCTCGCCCGCCTGCCGGGCCACGAGCTCGCCGCCATCGCGGCCGGCTGCCTGGCCTGCGGCCTGTTCCTGGCCATGCTGGCCGCCATCCTTCCCGCGCGCGTCGCCTCGCGCATGGCCCCCATGGAAGCGATGAGGATCCAGTGATGGACGGAGAAGCCATCCGCGACCAGCCCGCTGCAGCGGACGCCGCACCGGCGGCGCCCCGCCCTGCCGTCCGGCGCCATGTCAGCCCCGTCATCCTCCGCACCCGCGACGTGACCAAGGTCTATCGCCCGGGGAGCGTCGCAGTGCATGCCCTGCGCGGCGTGACCGTCGAGATCCGTCGCGGCGAGTTCGTGTCGATCATGGGACCCTCGGGGAGCGGCAAGACCACGTTCTTCAACATAGTCGGCGCCCTGGTCGCGCCGACCAGCGGGCGCGTGCTGATCGACGAGGTCGATGTCGCCCAGCTCAACAAGGACGAACTGGCCTTCATCCGCTGCCGCAAGATTGGATACGTGTTCCAGACGTACAACCTGGTGCCCGCGGCGACGGCCCTGGAGAACGTCATGATGTCCATGCTGTTCGCGGGCGTCGTGCCCGACGACGCGCGGCGGCGCGGCATGCATCTGCTCGAGCGCGTCGGACTGGGTGACCGATGGTTCCACCTGCCCAAGGAGCTCTCGGGAGGACAGCAGCAGCGCGTGGCAATCGCGCGCTCGCTGGCGAACGATCCGCGCATCCTGCTCTGCGACGAGCTGACCGCGAACCTTGATCTCAAGACCGGCCAGGCCATCATCGACCTGCTGGTGGATCTGAACAAGCAGTCGGGCGTCACGGTTGTGTGCTCCACACACGACTACCGCATGATCGACAAGTCGGACCGCATTCTCTGGATCCGCGACGGTCGGATCGAGAAGATCCAAGCGCGTCACGAGATCCGGGTGCGGCTCGGCTCGGTGGAGGAGGAATGAGCGTGAGGCGCGCAGATGCGGTGGGCGGCGGAGCGGGCCGCGGCGGGAGTCGGCGGGGTAGGGCACCGCGCGCCGCCAACCTGCTGCTGGGCCTGCTACTGGGTGCGGCGGCGGCCCACGGCACCGCCGGCGGCGCGCCCGTGCTGGACCCCGAACGCTTCCGGGCGCACGTTGCGGCGCTCACCCGCGAGGACCATCGCCTGGCGGGAACCCCGGAAGGCGGCCGCGCGGCCGCCTACATCGAGTCGCAGTTGCGGCAGATGCCGGGCGAGGTGTTAACCCAGTCCATCCGCTTCCCGCAGGAGATCGTCGCGCGCTGCGAGCTGCGCGCCGGATCAGGCAGCCTGGCGCTGCAGCCGCTGGCCGCCAACGGCCTCCAGCCTTGCATCACGCCGCCGGAAGGCCTGCGGGCGCCGCTGGTATACATCGGCGCCGCGCGCCTGTCCGTGTCGGACATCAGGGACGCCGGGGCTTTGCGGTCGCGGCTGGCGGCGGCGGAAGGCGCGGCGGCGCCGTCGCCGGCGCGCCGCCTTTGGGAGCGGCTCCCGCCCGAACTGCGCCAGCCCGCGGCTCCCGACGCCACGGCGGACGGCGGGGACGCGACTTTCCGGCGCCGTCTGGCCTCCGCCATGGACCGCCTCGTGCTGGGCGACGCAGGTTTTTTCGACGCCCAAGCCTTCGCCGGCGTCTCCCTGCGTCCTGAGACCCGCACGCTGGTGGAGCAGCGCGAGGGCGGCCTAACGGCCGTACAGACGCGGCGCCTCAACCGCCTGCTGCTGGAGGACGCCTTCCCGGACATGATCACGCGGGGCGCGGACGGCAAGCGCATGGATGGCTGCATCGCCGTCGACGACCTCGGCCGCCTGGACGCCTTTGGCGATGCCTTCCGCCTCGGCGCAAGCGCCATCATTTTCATCGGGCAGGCGCGCGACAATTTCGGCGCGCCGCCCTGGTCAGCCGGCCGCCTCCCCTTCAGCGCGGACCTGCCGCGCTTCCTCGTGACCGAGGAGCAGGCGCTGGCGTCCGACCTGCTGGGCGAGGAGCAGGCGGAGTTGCATTCACGGGTGACGTGGGAGCCCTGCGCCGGGACGAACGTTTTTCTCTGGATTCCCGGCCGCGCTCCGTCCTTCGGGCCCAACGCCGGGGAGTACGTGATCCTTTCGGCGCCGTTCGACAGCGGCGGCATCGCGCCCCGCCGCTGCCCCGACCGCGAGCGGGCGGCCAATTGCGCGGCTCTGATCGAGACCGCGCGGATGCTCGCTGCGCAACCGCCCGCGCGCTCTGTGCTGGTCGCGTTCTTCGACAACCACGCCAACTTCCTGCAGGGCGGACGCGAGTTCTATGGCGCCTTGCGGCGCGCCATCGGCCAGCGCGCGGACTACTCTTTCGAGGACTGGGAGACTTCGATCCGGGACGAGCGCGACGCCCTGGTCGGCATTCACGCGCTCTACGGGCGCGACGATCTGATCGGCGGCCAGGCTGGCAGGACGACCGACGCGCTGCAGCGCCTGGCCGACGAGGCCCGCACGCGCTACAACGCCGTGATGACGGAACTGCAGGACGCCCGCGTCGCGCATCGCAAGCTGGCGGCCGCCGCGGCGTCGGCGGGCCGCGACGGGCGCGAGCGTGAGCTGCAGGCGCGCATCGAGCAGCTCGGCCGGGAACAGCGCGCCTGGCAGAAGGTGCGCGAGAGCATCCGCGACCGGAAACCTCCCGATGCGTCGCAGGACGCGCTCGCCTGCGACTACCTGCGGATGACCATTGAACTCGTGCGCGCGCAGATCGGCGGCCGCCTCCTAGAGCTCGACGACGATGCCCTGCGCCTCGGCGAGCAGAAGCGCCTCACGGCGCCGCTGGCCGGCGCCACCCCCGTCTGCCACGCCGCCTTCCGCTTCACGGCCGGTTCGTCTCGCTGGCTGTTCCTGCCGCACGGCCTGACGCAGCACATGCGACTGTATGCCGCATGGATGGACCGCGTGGGCGCGGAAGGCGCGGCGGCGGCGGGGTTCGCCTGGGACACGCGCACCTCCTGGGAGGCGGCCAACGCCACGCCGCTGAGCCACGTGGCCTGGCAGACCGTCGAGGAGTGCGCGCTGGCGGAGATATTCAACATCCCTGCCGTGGCACTGGTCACGGAAATGGACCGCACCGCCGCCCAGGGCTGGCCGGACGACGCCGCCACGGGCGATCCCGACGCCATCCGGGGCCAGGCGCAGGGTTTCCTGGCCTTTCTGATGCCGCTTCTCGACGAGGCGTGGGTGTCCGTGCCCAACCGCATCCTCGCCCAGCGCAAGTTCCTGATCGAGGAGCCCGCGTGGAACGGCAGGCGGCCCGAGGGGCACGCGGTCAAGATCTTCGGCTTCGGCGACACCGAGGCCAGCACGCCCGCGCCTAACGCCCTGGTGCGCGTGATGGACGGAAGCATGCGGGCGGGATATGTCGTGATGGCCAACGGTAACGGGCACTTCCCGCTGGCGCCGGTGTTCAACACCATCGAAGCGCCGACGCCGGCCCCTGGGGCGAGCTGGCGCTATCTGCAGCTCGAGGCGGCGAGCTTCGGCGCGGACGGCCGCATCGAGCGCATCAACGCCTGCGTGCCGGGAGGGGGCACCGCCTCCGTGGACACGGGTTGGCACCGCGCGGGGCGCTGGCGCGCCAAGGCCGAGACGGGTTACAACACGATCCTGACGCTATTCCAGGGTACACCCGGCTTTTTTTTGGGCCGGGAAAATCCCTTCGCGGGCGGATTCAAGACGTACAGTTTCCGATTGCTGGGGGGGCTCGGCAATACGGATATCGGCGAGTCCCAGAAGCTCTGCATGCGCTACGACAATGGCATCGGCGTCTGCTGGGTCGAGCGGCCGGCGGGCATCAAGATCGTCTACAAGGATCCCCGGAATCCGGACAGCGTCCTGCTCTATGTAAACGCCACGCCGGACAACCCCCTGGGAACCGGTTACGGACCCGGAGTCCACGAGGAGGACACGGCTCCCCTGCAACTGGATCTCCACCAGGCCATGGCCGCCGACATGCTGGAGGTGAACGAGTCGCGGCTGGACCGTCTGCGCCGCAAGAGCATCGTCCTGAACTACATGGAGTACCTGCACAGCCGCGCGCGCCGGCTGCGGGAGGCCCTCGTGGCGGCGCAGGCCGGCCATCTCCATTCCCTGGCGGACCTGCATGCCGCGGTGATCGCGGCCTTCGAGCGCAACGTCTACCGGCCGGTCATGGCCACGACCGACGACATGGTCAAGTCGGTGACCGTGCTTCTGCTGCTGGCCATGCTTTTTGCCGTCGCGGCCCAGAGCCTGCTGCTCCCCACGTACAACGTCTACCGGCGCATCGGGTGCGTGGCCGGGATCTTCGTGCTGGTCTTCGCCGCGCTGTACGTGTCGCATCCCGCCTTCGCCTTCTCGGCGACGCCCGCCGTCATCATCCTGGCCTTCATCATCATGGTGATGAGCGGCGCCGTCATATGGGTGGTCAGCGACCGCTTCCGGTACGAGATCAAGAAGCTCAGGGGATTGGCGTCGGAGACGCATGCCATAGAAAACCGCGTGCTCGGCAACTTCGGCGCGGCTTTCTCGCTGGCGATCTCCGCCATGCGGCGGCGGTCGGCGCGCACCGGGCTGACCGTGGTCACCGTGCTTCTGCTCACCTTCACGATCCTCACCTTTGTGGCCTCCCAGGCCGAGTTCGGCGTCCAGACCTTCCGCAAGGGGCCGGCGGCCGACTCCGTGTCGTCCCTGATGCTCCGCGGCGCGGGCTGGCGGGACTTCCCCGGCGGCCCCGAGCCATGGCGCGACTTCCTGGAGACTTACCACGGCGGAACCTACGCACTGCACGGGCGCTACTGGCTGACGCGTCCGATCACGACGGACATCAACGCCGACGAGGACCTGTATGTGCCGGTCCGGACGGCGGCGGGCGACAAGCATGCCGTGGCCGGCTCCATCATGACCTTGGACCGGCAGGAGCTGGAGCGCGTTCCGGGCATCGCGGCGGTGCTGCCGCCGGAGCACCGGGAGGACTTCGCGAGAGGGGAGGGGGTCTACCTCTCCCAGGCGCTGGCCGACCAGCTAGGCGTGGCGCCGGGCGCACCGATCGTGCTCTCCGGGCTGCCGCTGCGGTTCCTTGGCGTGTTCGACGCCGCCGCCCTCCTGAAGCAGCAGCAGATCGACGGCTCGCCCCTCGCCCCCGTGAGTTTCGTGGGCACGCGCATGGCCTTCGGCGAGGCCAAGGCCAAAGGCAGCGCCGTCGGCGGATCGGATGCCCTCGCGGACATGGAGGAGGCTCTGGAGCGGCTCGAGCCTGAGGCGCTGGTGCCGGTCACTCC
The DNA here is from genome assembly GCA_964426115.1 of uncultured Lentisphaerales bacterium. Lineage (GTDB taxonomy): Bacteria > Verrucomicrobiota > Kiritimatiellia > RFP12 > JAAYLN01 > JAAYLN01. The sequence continues at coordinate 15,980 of CAYRPP010000001.1, forward strand.
CGATGCGCTGGTGATCGCACCCACGGCGCTCGCCGGACCGCTGCGCCTCGCGCTGAAGGCCCTCGTCATGTATCCGGACGGCAACGGGGACGATCTCGAGCCGCTGGCGCGCGACCTGGCCATCCTGCATCACGACGGCGTGTTCGTCAACCAGGGCGGCGAGCGCACGCATTACCGCTACGGCGACCGGCGCGGCGCGCTCGGCTCCGCCGACGTCGTCATTCCGCTGCTGCTGGGCGGCCTGATCGTCTTCTCCACCATGCTGGGTTCCGTGGTCGACCGCGAGAAGGAGATCTACACCTTCTCCGCCCTGGGGCTTGCGCCGCGCAGCATCGCTATGCTCTTCTTCGTCGAGGCCGCCGTCTACGCCGTGCTGGGCGGACTGGGCGGCTACTTCCTGGGCCAGGTCGTCATGCGGATGCTGGAGGGGGTGGCCCGTTTCGTTCCCTTCCAGGTGCCGGAGATGAACTATTCCTCGTCCACCGTGGTGCAGACTATCCTGCTGGTCATCGCGACGGTGCTGGTGTCGACCATCTATCCGGCCGTCAAGGCCGCCCGCAAGGCCACGGCGGAGACGCTGCGGCAGTGGCGGGCGCCCGCGCCGCAGGGCAACCGGCTGGTGTTCGACTTTCCCTTCACCATCTCGCGCTACGACGTGACCGGCATCGCCTGCTTCATCCAGGAGCACTTCCGCAACCATGCCGACCGCACGGTCGGCGCCTTCGCGGCCGACCAGGCGGGCATCCGGCTGGATGCACAACACCGCCTCGCCGCGCTTTCGGCGCGAATCTGGCTGCAGCCGTTCGACCAGGGCATCAGCCAGACCTTCAACCTGACCGCTCGCCCGTCGGCCGACATCGAGGAGGTCTGCGAGATCACGCTGCACATCGAGCGCCTCTCCGGCCCCGACGCGGCCTGGCGGCGCGCCTGCCGGGTCTTCCTGACGGACCTGCGCGCGCAGTTCCTTCTGTGGCGCACGCTGGGCGACGAGGCGCGCGAGCACTACCTGGCCCAGGCCGACGCCGTCGAGGCCCGGCTGGCGGAGCCACCCCCGGGACCGCACACCGACAGGAACGCCGAGACATGAGAAGCCGGAGCGCCACACAGGATCGGGAGCTCGAGTTCTACCGCGGCCTGATGGAGCCGCCGGGCACCTTCGACGAGGGGTTCCGGTGGTCGGCCCTCATGGGCGCCATCCTGGTCGCGCTCGTGATGGTGCCCGGATCGATCTACATGAGCCTCATGCAGGGGCAGGGGGTCGGCGGCGCCGCCCAGTGGGTCATGGTGCTGCTATTTGTCGAGATCGCCAAGCGCATGCACCAGAGCATGAACAAGGCCCAGATCTTCGTGCTCTTCTACATGGCTGGCGCCGCCATGCAGATGCCCTTCTTCGGGCTGCTGTGGAACCAGTACCTGGTGCGCAGCGAGGCGGTCATCGGCCATGGCTTCGTGGAGCTGATTCCTTCCTGGGTGGCGCCCTCCGATCCCGCCGTGCTGGCCCGGCGCAGCTTCTTCCAGGCGGCCTGGCTGCCGGTGATCGGCATGGTGCTGTTCTCGCAGATCCTGTCGCGTCTCGACAACGCGATCCTGGGGTACGGCCTGTTCAAGGTCACGTCGGACCTTGAGCGGCTGCCGTTCCCCATGGCGCCGGTGGGCGCCCAGGGCATCGCGGCGCTGGCCGAGGATCTCGACCAGGCCAACCGGTCGTCGAGCAACCGGCGCTGGCGCGTCTTCTCGTTCGGCGGCGCGATCGGGCTCGTCTTCGGCCTGCTTTACCTCGGCCTGCCTACGCTATCGGATGCCCTGCTGGGCAAGTCCATACGCCTGCTGCCGATCCCCTTCTCGGACTGGACCGGAAAGACGGCCGGGTTCCTGCCGGCCGTGGCCACGGGTTTCTCCTGCCAGCTGGGCTCCTTCATCATGGGGATGGTGCTGCCGTTCTGGGCGGTCATGGGCAGCGTGGCCGGCGTCGTCATCACCTTCATCCTGAACCCGATCCTGTACCACACGGGACACCTCGTCTCCTGGACACCGGGCGACAGCACCGTCGAGACGCTCTTCAAGAACCGCGTCGACTTCTACTTCAGCTTCGGCCTGGGCATCTCGCTGGCGATCGCGCTTATCGGCATCGTCAGCGTCATCCGCGGCCTGCGCGAATGGCGACGGCATGCCGGCGCGGCGGAGGCCGTCGTTCCCCCGCCGAACCGCGGTGACCTCTCGTTCCGGACCGTGGGTTGCGTGTATGCGGCGAGCACCCTGCTGTACATCCTGGTGTCCGGATGGCTGATCGGATGGCACCGCGGCGTCATGGCCGTCTTATGCGTCTACGGCTTCGTCTACACGCCGCTGGTGAGCTACGCCACGGCGCGGCTGGAGGGCATGATCGGCCAGACCGTCGAAATTCCCTTCGTCCGCGAGGCCGGCATTCTGCTGTCGGGCTACAAGGGGCTGGCGTGCTGGTTCCTGCCCATGCCGCTGCACAACTACGGCACGGCTACCATGTTCTACCGCAAAGCCGAGCTGACGGGCACGCGCTTTCCCTCGATCTGGAAGACCGAGAGCCTGCTGATCCCCTTCGTGCTCGTCAGCGCGATCTTCTACGTCCAGCTCATCTGGTCCATGGGCGACATTCCCTCGGCGGCCTACCCCTTCGCGGAGCGCATGTGGGCGCTGCAGGCCAAGAACCAGGTGCTGCTCTATTCTTCCACCGCCGGGGGCTACTCCCAGTTCTTCGAAGCCTTCAAGCCCGCCGTCATCGGCGCCGGCCTGGCCGCCTCGCTGGGGCTCTTCGCTGTACTGCAGGCCCTGGCCGCCCCCACTTTCCTGCTGTTCGGCGCGGTCCGCGGCCTTGACCAGACCATGCCCCACGCGATCCTTCTGGAGATGCTCGGCGCGCTCTTCGCGCGCTTCTACCTCGAGAAGGTCATGGGCGCCGGCGCGTGGCGCAAGACGGCGCCCGTCCTGGCCGCGGGCTTCGGGTGCGGCATGGGGCTCGTCGGCATGTTCTGCATCGGCGTGAAGTTCATGGCGACGGCGGTCATCAAGACGCCGTTCTGAGCAAGGAACCTTGACCGATGGACAACGCCTTCGTTAAGATCAGAAACGTCAGCAAGGTCTACGGCACCGGGGCCAACCCGGTCCACGCCCTGCGACAGGTGAACCTGGACGTGTTCCGCGGCGAGTACCTCTCCATCATGGGGCCGTCGGGATCGGGCAAGAGTACGCTCTTCAACATGATCGGCGGGCTGGACCGCTGCAGCGGCGGCACGGTCGAGATCGGCGGGGTGGACCTGAACCGGCTTAGGGACAGCGAGCTGGCCTTCTTCCGCGGACACCACATCGGCTACGTCTTCCAGAACTACAACCTCATCCCCTCCATGACGGCGATGAAGAACGTTGCCCTGCCGGCCACACTGGCCGGCAAGGAGCCTGCCGAGGCGCGCCGGGCGGCGCGCGAGGCGCTGGAGCGCGTCGGCCTCGGCGCGCGCCTGGACCACCGGCCGGACGAGCTCTCCGGCGGCCAGCAGCAGCGCGTGGCCATCGCGCGCGCCCTCGTGAACCGGCCGACTATCATCCTGGCCGACGAGCCCACCGGCAACCTCGACCTCGCCATGGGCGAGGAGATCATCGGACTGCTGCGGGAGCTCTGCGGCAGCCTGGGCGTGACGGTGATCACCGCCACGCACGACCACAAGATGCTGAAGGTCTCGGACCGCATCGTGTGGATCAAGGATGGAACCGTCGACCGCACGGAACGCGTCGAGGACATGCGGATCGAGGAGGGCGGGATCGAGGAGCGGTAGCCGCGCGGACACACGCGGCACGGATCAGGTTACACGGGATGCATCCAGTGAAGCGCAGTTCGACAGCAGACACCGCCGGCGCCGTGCCGGACGCCCCCGCCGCCTCCGCCGCGGCGCGCCTCGGCTGGCACCACCTGCTCCTCGACGTGCCCGTGGATTCCGAGGTGCTCGCCTACCAGGCGGATCCCCGCAAGGGACGCCTGATCCTCGGCGACCGCCACGGCGAGACGCTGCAGATCTTCTGGCGGGTGACCCGCCGCACGCCGGATCCGCTGCTCGGGCTCGAGCGCGTCGTCCGCGCCTTGACGGGCGACGGGGCGCGCGAGACCATTTTCACGATCAACGGCTGGCACGCCTGCCTGCCGGAACGGGACGATCTGCCGGGGCTTGCCTGCCGCTACGAGGCCCGCGGCGGGGCGCTGCTGTACGCCGTCTTCCCGCGCCGCGCCCGCCCGCGCCCGGAGCTCGCGATGCTCGAATCGTACAGTCCGAACGACGGCGAGGAGCGCGTCTGGGCGGCGTTCGGACTCGATGTGACCTTGCCGGCCGCCTTCGCCCCGGCGGTCGTCCGCCCATATCCGCTGGTCCAGAGAATCCGCTTCGAGAATCCGCGCGGCGAATCGGTCACCCTCTGCCGCCGCTCGCTTATGAGCTATCTGCCCGACGGGGACGACCTGGCCGTCCTCTACGCGCGCAACACGGAGCACAAGCGCCCGGTGAGCCGCACGGGAACCTTCCTGCACGACACCATCCACCCTGGCGTCACGCTGGCATACACCACCCGCGGCAAGGGCGGGCTGGAGGGCCTGATCGCGCCGACGTGGCAGGGCCGCGTCTGGGCGTGGCGCTGTCCCGGAACGGACCGCGCGTACTGGATCGACCATAACGCGCCGGAAAAGCATCTGCTCCCGGATCTGCCGGAACGCGTACGCTGCCTATGAAGACCGACCGGCAACAGATCGTGACCGCGGCCATCCAGACCGCCATGGGCGACCGCGCGGAAGACGGGGAACCTTCCCGGCGCATGGAGGATCTGATCGACTGGCAGATGCGCTCCCTCGTGCTGCGCGCGCCGTCGGCCGTCTTCTCCCTCCGCCCGGACGGAGCGACGGTCGTCGTCCCGATCGCCTACCGTGGATGGAGAAGCCTGGCGCGCTGTCTGTTCCGACTGCGGCGCGAGCACCGCTACGCCCTCGACCGGCTCTCCGCCGAAGCGGTTGAGCTCTTCGACGGCCGCCGCACGGTTGGCGCGGTTGTCGGCGAGTTTGGTACGCGGCATCACCTGACGTTTTTCGAGGCCCGCGGCGCCCTGCTCGGGTTCCTGCATCCGCTGCTGCGGAAAGGAATTCTCCTGCTGGTCGCGCCGCGCGAGGGGTCACGGGGCGGCGGTGCCGCCCCGAACCAGGCCGGTGGAGAGCCGTTGACGGAGAGCGCACCGCGGTGCGCGGAAAAGGAAACCAGATGAGCACGTATCGAGTCGGGATTATGGGGCTGGGCATCGGCAAACGATGGGCGGAGGTCGTCGCCAGTCACAAGGCCTCCACCCTGGTAACGATTTACGACCCGCTGCGGGAACGCGCCGCGGCCGCGGCGGAGGAGTTCCACGCGCGCGCGGCCCGCTCAGAGGACGACTTCTTCGGAACGGAGCTGGGCGTCGTGATCATTGCGACGCCTGATCATCTGCACCTGCCGCACACCCTGCGCGCGCTGGCCGCCGGATGTCATGTGGTCTGCGAGAAACCCATGGCACCCACCGTGCGGGAGTGCCGGAAGATTGTCGCGGCCGTGAAGCGCCATCGCCGCCGTTTCATGGTCGGACAGGTGTGCCGCTTCACGCCTGCCTTTCAACTGGCCAAGGAGATCCTGGAGAGCGGCGAAATCGGCGAACTGGCCTTTATCGAGAGCGAATACTATCACGACTATACCCATGTCGCCGGGGTGGGCAACTGGCGCAAGTCCGCGCGCATCCGGCGGGAGGGGTTTGTCGGCGGCGGCTGCCACGCGCTCGATCTCATCCGGTGGCTGGCGGGAGAGCCGTCGGAAGTCTGCTGCTACATGAACCACAAGCTCTTGCCCGACTGGCCGACCAACGACACGGGTGTGGCCATCTTCCGTCTGCCGGGCGGCGTGATCGGCAAGGTCTTCGTCTCCATCGGCGCCAAGGCGGGCTACTCCATGCGCACGGTGCTGCACGGGACGAAAGGCTCGGTGGTGTGCGACAACACTTCCGAATCCATCCGGCTCTTCAGTCGGCGTTTGCGGAACGTGGCCGGCGGTATGACTCTGCCGGTCCGCATCCAGAACCACAACATCGCGAGCGAATGGGAGGCTTTCGTCGCCAGCCTGGAGTCCGGCAAACCGCCGTTGACCGACGAGCACGAGGGCCTGCGCACGGTGGCGTTCGCCGAGGCCGCGCTGAAGAGCGCCCGCCTGAACCGGCCCGTTAAATTGTCTGCCGGCGCTTGAACCGCCGCGGATCCGGAATGTCGAGACGAAGGAGACGATGTACATGAACCCGCAGAACCCAGGCAAGAGCTACCCCGTGGAGCCGGTCGTCAAGCGCGGCGCGCTGCCAGATCCGTTTGCCCTTCCGGACGGCACGCGTGTCGCCACGCGCGAAGCCTGGCCGGAACGCGCGCGCGCGTGGCGCGACATGGTCATTGGCATGGAATTCGGCGGGATGCCGCCGGAACCCGTGGCGGTCGAGGCGGAAACGCTCTGCCAGGCCAGTGTCTCGCGCTGGCCGGGAGCGCCGCGGCTCTGGACCTACCGCGTGCATTGCCGCGGGGGCGCGCAGCCTTTCGCTTTCTGCGTCCGGATCCTCTTCCCGGCCGGCGCCGGACCGTTTCCCGCCATCATCAACGGCGACGCCTGCTGGTGGTATCTCTCCGAGGAGGTGGCACGGCGCGTGGTTGAGAGCGGGTGCGCGCTGGTGATCTTCAATCGCACGGAGATGGCCAAGGATCTGGGCAAGAAGGATCCCGACGTCAACACACGCCGCGGCGGCCTGTACGACGTGTACCCCGGCGGGACCTTCGGGGCGCTGTCGGCATGGGCCTGGGGTTACCACCGCTGCGTCGACCTCCTGAGCGGGCTGCCGTTCATCGACCGCGGCCGCATCGCGGTGACCGGCCACTCCCGCGGCGGAAAGACGACGCTCCTGGCGGGCCTGAGCGACGACCGCATCGCGCTGGTCAACGACAACGCCGCCTGCGCCGGCGGGAGCCCCGTCTACCGCTACGTCGGCCATGACGGGGAAACGCTCAACATCATCAATGTCTTCCCCTCCTGGTTCGGCACGGGACTGCAGCCCTTCCTCGGCAAGGAGGACGAGATCCCGTTCGACCAGCACTGCCTGCTGGCCGCCCTCGCGCCGCGCCTGCTGCTCCTGACCTACGCCATGGACGACCGCTGGTCGAATCCCGAGGGGATGGTCCAGAGCGCCTGGGCGGCCGGCGAGGTATACCGGTTCCTCGGCTGCCCCGACAATCTCGCGTTCCACCTCCGGCCGGGCGAGCATGCGCACGCCCCGGACGACTGGGAGGTGCTGCTCGACTTCATCGGCTGGAAATGGCAGGGCAGGGAACCGAAGGCCGCCTACAACGTCCACCCCTACGCCCACCTGCAACGCGCCTTCGCGTGGCAGGCGCCGAAAGCCGTCGCGCGGGGACGGATCCAGCGGGCGACCGCGGCGGCCCTGTAGAGCGCCTCCATCACCGTGCTGCGGGCGGCCGCCTCGCGCGGGGTCACCAGCGACAGCGGCAGCGTCTTGCCGGCCAGGGCGTCGAGGAAGAGGTCGAAGGCGTGCGGCGCGGCCGCGGGCAGGCTGGTCCACGGCTGCTGGCCGTCCGCGCCGGCGACGTGCCGGCTCCGGAAGAAGAGGTTCCCGTTGATGACGGCGGCATGCCCTTCGGTGCCGCTGATCAGGAGCTGCACCGGATTGGCCACGTCGACCCAGCCGGCGGCCAGGGTGGCGCAGACGCCGCCCGGGAAGCGCAGCAGGCCCTCGCCGCTCTCGTCGCAGGAGCCGTAGCGTCCCGTCACGGTGCGGATGGAGGCCGTCACGCGCTCGACCGCGTCGCCGAAGAGCCACATCAGGATATCGAGCGAATGGGTGCCGAGGTCGCCGAAGGCGCCGCAGCCGGCCACGGCGGGATCGGCCATCCAGCGCCACTCGGTATCGAACCAGCCCGCGAGCGAGCCTTCGTGGCAGTTGCTGTGGCGCGCGCGCGTCACCTGTCCGAGCCAGCCCTTGGCCAGGGCGTCCTTCAGAAACTGGTGGATCGGCGAGGAGCGCATGAAGTAGCCGGTCTGGAACCGCACGCCGGCCTTCTCGATCGCCCGGCACATGCGCAGCGCGTCGGCGCCCGCGAAGCCCAGTGGCTTCTCGACGAAGAGATGCTTGCCGGCGGCGGCGGCGGGGAGCACCAGGCCGGCATGCCGGTCGGTCTCCGCGCAGACGACCACGGCCTGCACCTGCGGGTCGCGCCAGAGGTCCGCCGCATCGGCGACGACCGGCGCGCCGCCCAGGGCGGCCGCGGTGCGGGCGGCGCGGTCGGCATCGTGGTCCCAGACGGCGACGACGCGCGCGTCGTCGCGGGCGAGGACGCGCTTGACGAAGCCCGGCGTGTGGATGTGGGCGCACCCGGCAAAGGCCAGCCCGGTCGGTCGGCCGCCGGCCAGATCGCGTGCGCGGATTGGGTTTGGTTGTGTGTTCATGGGGTCATGATCCATTATGCTCTTCCGAGAGAAAAGGTAGCACGCCCGCCCGCGCCATTCAAGCTCACGTGACAATATCTTGCGGTTGACGATTACGGCGACAGGTTGCTTAGCGAACTCTCGCAGTTTTTGGTGGCGCGCAAGCCGGTTGACGGGCTTTCAGGTGTGTGAGATATTGATAGACCACGAGGTTGAACATGGGTTTTGAGGACATCGACTACGATCCGAGCTTAGGCTACACCAAGCAACTCTTCCGCATGTAGGCGCCGGATATCACCATGGGGCGCATCGACCGAGGAAAATTAGTGCATCAAGACGACGGGAATGCGTGCCGGCTCTGTCCGCGCCGCTGCGGTGTTGATCGCGCGGGAGGGGAACGGGGCTATTGCGGGGCGGGCGCCGTGGCGCGCGTCTTCCGTCACGGACCGCATTTCGGCGAGGAGCCGCCGATCTCGGGGACACGCGGCTCCGGAACCGTCTTCTTCTCGCACTGCACGCTGCGCTGCATCTATTGCCAGAACTTTCCCTGGAGCCAGGAGCACCGCGGCGAGGAAATGTCCGTCGACCGGCTGCGGGCGATCCTCGCCGGACTGGCGGAACAGGGTTGCCACAACTGGAACCTGGTCTCGCCGACCCCGTGGCTGCCGGTGATCCGTGCGGCGGCGGCGCCCCTTATTGCGCGTGACAGTCGTCTGCCGTTCGTCTACAATACCAGCGGTTTTGAATCGCTGGAGACTCTGGCCGCCTACCGCGACCTGGCGGACATCGCTTTGACGGATCTGCGCTACGCGCGGCCGGAGACGGCAGCGGAGGCCTCGGACGCAGGCGGATATGTCGAGGCCGCGCGCGCGGCTCTGGAGTGGTTCTGGCGGGAGCTGGGGCCCTTGCAGGTGGATGACGACGGCATCGCGCGGCGCGGGACGATCTGTCGTCTGCTGGTGCTGCCCGGCCATGCGGACGAGGCGGTCGAAAACCTGGCGTGGATCAGGCGCCATATCGGCACGGAACTGCACATCAGCCTGATGTCGCAGTACACGCCGGTCTTCCGGGCCGCTGGGCGGCCCGGATGGAACCGGCGGGTTACGGCGGAAGAGTACCGTCGGGTGACGGATGCCGCCGAGTCGATGGGGTTTGAGAACGGATGGATCCAGCCGCCTGTAGCGGCGGTCGACACGAAACTGTTGGGATGCGAGATGCCGGCGGGCGAAGGCGCCGCCGGAGAAGAGGGAACGGAACATGAGCGGTCA
>CAYRPP010000002.1:0-23383 GCA_964426115.1 uncultured Lentisphaerales bacterium
GATCTCGTCCTCGTGGGTCGTGAAACTGTCCGCCATGGCCGTCGGCGTGTCGTTGGCACCGACAACGAGGATGGCCACCATCGACTCCACGGTGCCGCCCATGCTGTCGGAGATGTAGGTTGTGAAAGTGTCGATGCGCATCTCGCCGCGTGCGAGGGTCTGGAGGCTGGTGGAGGCGGTCGGGTCGTAGGTGACGCCCGCGCCGTCGAGCGCCACGGCGGCCCCCTCGCGGCTGAGCGGCGCGACGCCGTCGACGCTGAGTACGTCCAGCCGGTCGATGTCGGCGTCGTTGGCCAGCAGCTCGGCGGAGGGGATGGCCAGCGGCGTGTCCTCGTCGGTGGCGAAGATGCCGCGCAGCACGAGCGTGCCGGGGAGCGTCCCGCCGAGGTCGATCACGTGCAGGTCGGCCCTGCCGGGGGCGCCCGGGAGCGTGTACATCAGGTCGAGCCCATCGGCGAGGATCTGATCGAGTATGTTGGATGGCGAGACGAGCGGATCCAGGATTTCCAGATCACCGGGGTCGTTGACGGGGAGCGGATCGTCGTTGACGCCGGTGATCTCGACGGTGATGCTGCCGATGCCGATGGCGCCATGGCTGTCCGCGACGGCGTACCAGAAGGTGTCGTCGTGGCGCTCGCCTTCCGCTAGGCCGTCGAGGAACGCGGAATCGCCGGCGTTGTAGACGAGGTGGTTCTCGCGCGGGTCGGCGCGCAGGGTCAGCGCGACGGGGACGCCGGCGGGGGTCGTGGCCTGGAGGCGGTTGGCGTCGTCCAGGATGGCCCAGACGCCCTTCTGCGCGTTGTCGTCGACATAGCGCACGGGGATCGAGAAAGTGTCGGCGTCGAGGACGGTGACGGCATGGTAGCCGTTGTACGACGGGTGCCCGCCATAGTTGGCGAAGAGGACTTCGTCACCGGTGGCGAGGCCGTGCGCGGGGGAAGCGACAATGACAGGCGAAGCGCCGGAGGTGCCGCTGAAGCCGCCGACCGGGTTGACGGCGCCGAGGATGCCGACGATGCCGAGCGTGCTCCAGGTGTCGTCGGAGTCGACGTCGCTATCGTTCACGAGCAGGTTTTCCGCCGCCACGGCCGGCGCGGGGATGGGATCGCCCGGGAAGACGATGGTCCGGCCGGCAAACTCGGGGCGAACCATGATGCGCAGTGTCGTCTCCTCGGTGACGTTGGTGATGGTGTCCGGCCCCACCACGGGCGCGTCGTTCGCGCCCATCACCCGCACCGTCGCCGCGGCCTCGGCGCGGCTGGTCGGCAGGCGCGGTAGCACCGTCTCCCATGCGCCGGGCGCAGCCGGCACGCCGGCGAAGGCCACGGGGATCGTGAAAGTGTCGGCATCGGCGACCGCAACGGTGAAGGTACCATTGTAGTTCGTGACCGACGCGCCGGCAATGACGACCGCGTCGCCCGTTGCCAGACGGTGGCGCGTGACCGTCACAACAGTCTGCGTGCCGGAGACCCCGTAGCCCTCGACCGCGCCCGAACCGATGTCGATGGTCTCGTAGCAGAAGCTGTCGATCATCTCGACGCCCACGGGAAGCTGCTGCAGCAGCGGCGCGAGCCGGGGATCGTACGCCAGCGTGCTGCCGCGCAGGGGCGTGGCGGCCGGCTGTACCGCCAGGAGCGCCCCTCGGATGGAGTTCGTCCGGGCCGCGTCGCCGGTGCCGGGGGCGGAGACCGTGCTGACATCGACGATCACCAGCCGGTCGTTGCCGTCGCTGTCGTAGTCGTTGGCCAGCACGTTCAGCGTGGCGAGGGTGTCCTCGGTGACGGTGAAGATGTCCGGGAGCGCATTTGGCTCGGAGTTGTCCTGCCCGAACGGGGTGCCGGCGGCGTCCGCGCCGGGAGAGGACGGCCGGGTCGCGAGGCCTATCGACGTGTCGGCGCCGCCGAAGGCGCCCGGCAGCACGAAACTGTGCGGCACTAGCGCGAAGCCGCGGAACTGGGGCACCAGCGAAATCGAATTGCCCGCCAGATCCAGGTCGTTCGTGCCCGTGGCCGGATCGCGGTATAGGCCGAGCCAGTGCTGACGCACGACCGGCTCGGCGCTGCCGGCCTGCATTATGGCGAGCGTGCCGCGCACCCCGGGACGCGGTGCGCCGCCGACCGAAGGCCGCACCACCGGCGTGGGGTTGCTGTCGCTGGTCATCTTGAAGGGCGCGTTGGTGAAGGCCAGCACCATTCCGAAGCCCGGATCCAACATCGTGGCGGCCGGCGCGCCGGCCGCGAAGAGCGCGTTGGTACCGATGATCGTGCCGGCGCTGAACTCGTGGATCTTGATGCCGTCGAGGTAGAGCGCGCAGCCGGCCAGGTCGACGGGGGTCGAGTCCCGGCGCACGAAGATCTCGATGAATCCGACGGCCGCGGGATCGGCGCCGATCTCGTTGACCACCAGGCGCCCGAAGGCGCCCGCCTCGATGGCGCCGGCATCGGGTACACCCTCGCGCCGCACGCCGCGCTGGTCGCAGGCGGTCTCCGAGAGAAAGCCGTGGTCGACGGCGGGGCTGCCGGGAATCGGCGCCAGAAACGGCGTCGGGTCGCCGCCGGCCGCTGGCGGCCCGAGCCGCGGATCGGCCGGGGCCAGGTCGGCCACATGATCCAGCAGGTAGACGTCGCCGCCGCCCTGGCTCAGGGCGACCTTGGTGCTGTCGTCGCAGATGTTGCCGCCCTGCGACTCGAAGAGCCCGCCCCCGTAGACGTTCAGGTTGCGTCCCGCGGCGTCGGCGAAGATGCAGTTGGCTGGCCGCACGAGGACTCCCGCCCCGTTGGCGAACACGGCGCTCGCCACGCCGGAGGCGTCCTGGTTGCCGGCGAAGGTGCAGTGGTGAAAATCGGCGTGCATCGGCCAGCCCGCCGTGCGCTTCTCGACGACCACGGCGCCGCCGCCATAGCCCGACGCGTTGTCCTGACGGTTCTGGTAGAACGTCGAGTTGGCGATCCGGACGTCGCGGTCGGAATAGACCGAGACCGCGGCGCCGCCGCATCCCGTGCCGGAGGAGAGCCGGTTGCCCGCGAGCCAGCAGGACTCCAGCGTCAGGGCGCCGCCGTCCACGTCGATCGCCCCGCCGTACTCGTCGGCCACGCTGCCGACCACGGCGCAGTAACGCAGCAGCAGCTCGCCGCCCTCGGCGACCGAGACGGCGCCGCCGAACGCGGCCGTCCCGCTGGCCAGCGTGACGCCCTCGATCGTCACCCGCGCGGCAACGCTGAAGAGCTGGCGGTCAGGAAGACCGTCGCCGCCGCCGTCGCCGCTGATCGTCAGCAGGTTGGCGCCGGGGCCCTTGATGGTCAGGTTGCGCACCAGGGGCGTAGTCGCGGCGCCCGGCATGCGGATCATCGCCGGGTATTCCGGCAGCGCGAAGGTGATCACGTCGTTGTTGCCCGCGGCGGCCAGCGCATGGTTGAACGATCCAGGAAGGCCGTCGTTGACTGAGCGCACCACCAGATGGTTGCGCGGCGCCAGTTGCACCTGGATCGCCAGCGTGCGCGTGGAGGTCAGCAGGGCGTAGTCGCGGGCGCTCAGCGTGAACACCGTACCGCCCGGATCGTCGACCGGGAAGAGGTAGTCCGTGGCGAGCGTGTAGGTGATGTTGGTCAGCGCGGCGACGATCTCGCCGGTGGAACCCGTCATCTGGCAGCCGCCCTCGACCACGGCGAATCCGCCGAGGTTGCCGAGCGTCCCCTTGGCCGTGTCGTCCAGGAGGATCGTGAACAGCACCGGACTGGTGTCGTCGCTGGCGAGTCCCAGCCCGGCAAATGGCCGCAGCGGCGGCTGCGGCGGTATCAGCAGGGGCTGCTCGTCCGGCACATTCAGGATCTGCGGGGCGTTGTTGACACTGTTGATGCGCACCGATAGGTTGTTGTTCTGGACCGCAAGCCCGGTGGCGTCGGTCACCGTCACGGTCAGCAGGGTCGTCGCCTTCGTGCCCACCGGTATGGCGCCGCGCGCCGGAGCGAAGGTCATGGCCTGCAGCGCGGCCGTGAGCTGCTGCTGTGTCTGGAGCGGGAAGACCGACCTGGAGAGCGTGCCCAGGTACGGCAGCGACAGCGCGACGACCGCGGAGACCAGTTGCGCTCCGCCCATGTCGACGTCCTGGACGAAGACGTCGGGCAGCGGCGCGAAGGCCGGCGAGGCGTCGTCCTTGTCGATCGTAACTTCCGGTATCCCCGAGATCGTGGGCGGCGTCTGGGCCTGCACGATGGTCAGCGCCTGCGTCAGAACGGCCGTGCCGCCATTGAAGTCGGTCAGGTCGAACCGAAAAGCGACCTGCTCGGTCGCGGAGGTCAGGACGCCGGCGTTCGAATGGAAGACACGGCTGCGGATCGAGGCCTGCAGTTCGGTCTCGTTGCCGGTCAGCACGGCGGTGGAGTCGAGCGCGCCGAGGTATGCCTGCGCGGGTTCCGCGAGCGACACGGCGAGCGTGAACTCCTCGTCGCCCGTGTCGAACTCGGAGATGTAGTCGAGATGGAACGGCTGCACCGACTGGCCTTCGCCGATGGTCGCGGGATCCAGGCTGACCGAGAAGTTCGGCGGCGTGTTGACAACCTCGATGCGCAGCTCGACCGTTTTCGTGGCCGTCAGGAGGTCGACGGCGCCCTGCACCACGATTTGCGCCGTCACCAGATTGACGCTGCCGGGCACGCCCTGGAACGGCCGCGGCTCGACAGCGAGCGCGCGGATCGTCGCCGTGATATCGCCAGGAGTTCCGGTGGCCGCGAACGAGGAGGTGCCGTTGGCGAGGAGCGCGTAGGCGCCGTCGTCGCCCAGCGTTACCGTCAGATTCAGCGACTCCGAGGAGGGCCGGTTGTGGTCCACGTCGTCGATGGTGACCCCGACGAAGGCGTTGGTGGCGCCGGCGTTGTCGGTGAAATAGACGCTGGCCGGCGCGGTGATGGTGGAGGTATCCGGGACGGCCGTAACGGTCAGGACCAGGGTCTCGGACACGCTGGCGTAGCCATCCGAGACCCAGACGGTGATCGTGGAGGTGCCGTTCTCGTTGGCCTTGGGCGTCATGGTCAGCGTGCGGTCCGCGTCACCGCCCCAGATAAGCAGGCCCGATGCGTCGATCAGGTTCTCATTGCTCGACGTGGCCCATATGACCAAGTCGTCGAGGCTGGTGTCGGCGTCGGCCACCGTGAAATTCACGATCTTCGAACCGTCCTCCGCCAGGGTCTGGTTGTCGATGGCCGTGATCGTCGGCAGATGGCGCTTGAAGAAGACATCGAAGTCGACCGTGTTGGTCGCGCAGGCGGTGGTGCCGGTCAGGCGGACGGAGACCGGGCCCGACTTGTTGGACTTGGGGGTCAGTGTGACCAGTACATGGGTATCGTTCACCAGCGACACGTCATAACTCTGGATCACGGATCCACCGGAGGTGAAGTCGACCGCGAACACCACGCCTGTCGGCGCGAACGCAACCTGGCCGGAGAAGGCCGCCCCGGGAGCGGAGTTCGTGGCGGGCGAGGCGAAGTCCGGCGTCAGGACAACCGGTTCGCAGGGCTTGAAAAAGACCGAGAAGTCTGTGCTGTTGGTCCAGGCTCCCAGCCAGCCGGTCACCTTCACGGTCACCGTGCCCGACACGTGCGCCTGCGGCGTCAGCGTGACGGTCCAGTTGGTCGGCGTCGGGTAAGCGGTCAGAAGGCCGGCCTGCGGCACGATGTTGGTACCGGATGTCACCGCGGCAGAGAGTTGCACACCCACCGGCGTGAACCCCGCACTGGCCACGTAGGGTGCATTGTGGGTGGCGTTGGTGTCCGCCGCCGGAGTCAACAGCCAGAAGCCTGCGCCGTGTGCGGCCGACGCCAGGCCGAGGCATAGGAGACCCAGCGCGAGCCCGCGCGACGTCCGCCGCATCCGGCGCGTCCAGGCGCCGTCGGAAGAATCAGTTTTCATGAGTTGCTTCCCTTCACGGTGATCGCGCCCGGCCCTCCCGGCCAGCCGGCGGTGAATTCGTCAAGCCCGCGACCGGCAGCAGTCCCGGCGGCGCCGGCGGCACGATGGCCGCGGGCGCCCGCAGCCGCACCGCCCGCTCCCGGTTGACCACGACTCCCGCGCGGGCCAGCAGGTTGCTGCGGAAGGCCGCTTCGGCGGCCTCCTGCTTTGCCCTTAGCAGCCGCCGCCGCAAGCCCGGCGCCGCCTCCTCGAAGGGCGTCACCCGCCCCGCGCGCGCGTCCTGCTTCATGACCACGTAGAGTCCCTGCCCGGTCTGCAGCACTTCGCTGACGCCGCCGGTCGGCAGCGCGAAGCCCACCGCCACGACCTCCGCCGGCCAGCGGTAGTCGCGCCGCGAGGCATCTAGCCAGCCCAGGTCGCCGCCGCGGTAGCGGCTGGCAACATCCTCCGATACTTCCGCTGCCAGGGCGCCGAACCCCGGAATCCGCCCGTTGCGCGTCGCGGCGGCCGGATCGGCAAGGTAGGTCTGGCGTGCCCGGCGCAGAGCCTCGTCTGGCGCCTCGCCCGCGGCGGAATCCGCCGGCGCCGACGGCTTGCGGTACAGGATCGCCAGACGCGCCATCGGCGGGGTCGCGTGTGCCTCAGGACTGGCCTGGTAGGCCCGCCGCAGATCCTCCTCTGTTACTGTCGCGCGCCTCTTCTCCTCCTGCAGCGTGCGCTCGCTCCATTGCGCAAGCAGCAGGTTGTCCCGCTCCCGCCGCAGTTCCGGTTCCTGCAGCCACGCCGCGCGCGCCGCCTCCTGGAGCATGGCCTGCCGCTCGATCATCTCGCCAAGCACAGCCTGCGCATCGGCAGCCGTGCGGCCCGCCACCGCGCGTCGCCGCAGCTCGCGTTCGACGTCGGCCTCGGTGATCACGGCGGCGCCCACGCGCGCCAGCGGAGCGGGCGCGGAAGACGCCGGCGGAGCGCGGCGCCCGCAGCCCGCCAGCAGGCCGCAGCCCGCCAGCAGGCCGCGCGCCAGGCAGGCCGCAGCCCAGGCGCCCCGCCGATGCGTCCACGCGCCCGTGATTCCGTGAGGTTCGGAACTCATTATTTCCATTCCGCCTTGACTTGGATGAAGGCGCGGGGAGCGCCCGCCGCGGGCGGCGTCACCTGGTAGTAGACCCGCTGCGGATCGTCCGATCCGTCGGGCGCGGGAATCAACTCCACGGGCACCTGGCTCCCGGCCGCCTCGCGCAGATCCGTCAGGCCGCGGATGTTGTAGGTCACGTCGGTCACGCCCAGCGGCTTGCGGAAGGTCACCACCAGCCGCCCCTGGTGCATGAAGGGCCGCGGCAGGCCGTCCGCCAGGGGCTGGTGCGGATCGAGTCCGAAGGCGTAGCGCTCGAAGTGCGTGATGCCCGCGCCCCCGGAGTCCTGCTGCGCGAACTGCGCGAGCGCCAGCGTCGTGTCGGTGAACTCGCGCTGGTACCAGGCGGCGAAGGTGTCGCTGCCGCGCGCCAGGATCACGACACGCGCCGTGTTGGTGGCCAGGGTCAGATAGGCGGCGTCGGGCAGGACCGCCAGATCGACGGTCTCGGCGCCGCCTTCCAGCACGGCCGTGGCCTTCGGCACCACCGCGATCACCGCCGTCACCTGGTTGGCCGCCATCGTAATCCAGTCGGAGACCCATTCGTAGTCCGTGCCGTTGGCCGCGGTGCCGCCGATAGACAGGAACACGTCGACGGGCGCCTGGAGCACGCCGCTGCGGCGGATCAGGAACCGGCCGGTCGTTAGTGGTTCGCGGGCGGCCAGCGGCTTCTGCGCCTCGACGGTCAGCAGCATGCGCAGGTCGCCGATGGTGACGAAAGCCTGGCTGGACGCGCCGAGCAGATAGTCCGCGCCCGCAGCCAGGCTCAGGAGGACGGTCTCGGTCGACTCGGTCAGCCCATCGTCGTAGGGCACGACATCCAGGTCGCTGCTGGCGCACCCGGCCGGCAGCAGCACTGTGGCGGGCGCCAGAACGTAGTCGGTGCCGTTGATGGCCGTGCCGCTCCAGACGAGCGGTACAGTCAGATCCGCCGACAGGTCGCCCTCGCGCGTGACCGTGAACCGGCCCGCCACGGGGCCGTTCTCGGCGGCCTGCGGCGCCGTTGCCGCGACCGACACGCGTGGCAGGAGGTGCAGTCCCTCGACCCTCAGGCGGCCCGCGGCGATGAGCGCGTAGAGGTCGGCGTCGTCCGTGCCGAGCCCCGGGAGCGCCACGCACAGGTTGGTAAAGCCCACACCGTCGCCATCGAGATCCACGCGCAGCTCGTGGCCGACCGCGGCCGGAAACAGCTTCAGGTGCTTGTGCACATACGCACCCGACGCGGCCGGGAACGCGGTGAAGTCGATCTCGTCGGCCTCGGCGACGGAGAAGTCGGTGATCGTCGCCCGGCCCGCGGCGAAGGCGCGGAAGGCGAACACGTCGGCGTCCGGGCCTCCGGCCAGCGTGCCGCTGCCCGCGCCCGGCATGAGGACATCGGACCGGTGCCCGCCGGCCAGCGACCAGCTCTCGCCGGCGGCGCCGACCAGCAGGGCCTGGCGGTCGTCGCCATAGGCGGCGCGGTGGGCGTCCAGTGCCTCGCCCGTCAGCCCGGCGCTGGGCACCGCCAGCGCGGCGTTGCGCGGCAGGGAGACGGCATCCAGCACGACATAGCCGGCGGCGGCGTGGTGGTGGTTGAAGATCCGCTGCGCCTCGAGGTCGGTCAGCGTGGCGGAGGCGTAGTCGCCCGGCATGACCGCCAGCAGGCCGATGACCGCCTCGGTTGCCGGATGCGCCGCGTCGCCGTCGTGTACCGCGACGGCCAGCGCCCCCGGCGGCTTGCCCGAGCCGTCGCAATCGAACACCAACCGTCCCCGCAGCACGTCGGCCTGGGTGAACTGGTCGCCGGGTGCCATAACGCGGTCGGGGTGCGCCGGATCGGGCACGGCCTGGCGCAGGCTTAACGCGCCGCCGGCCGGCAGGCCGGCGAGCGTGTAGACGATCGTTTCCGGCGCGCTGTCGATGTCGGCCGTGTCGATCAGGATCGCCGTGGTGCCGGCGGGATAGATGACCAGCTCGGTGGTCAGCACGGCGGGGATGCGAGCGTCGCGCGCGGGGTCGAGGCCGCGCAGATAGGCGTCGCGCGCCGTGACTCCGTCGCCGTTCGTGTCGCCGCCGGCGTCGGCGGAATTCTGGAGGTCGAGCCCGTAGGCCGCCTCCCACCAGTCCGGCAGGCCGTCGCCGTCGGTATCGGCCGCCTGGCGGTCGACGCCCAGATCGAGCCGGTAGGTGGCCGTGCGGCGGAGCTGTTCCGTGGTGAAGGCCGATCCCGCCGGGCCGAGCAGGACCGCGGACTGGCCGTCCACGCGCACATCAATATGGACATTGACCTGCGGCGCTGTGGGCATTGGCACTTCTCCCGGCGCGGTCTCCAGCCCCAGCGCGAACGCCGAGTGCGGCACATCGAGGCGGTAGGAGAGCGTGTTCCTGTTCCATGAGAAGAGGGTGGTCCGCAGCGTTACGGACGAGCCGTCCGCGCGCTGTATCGTCCACTGCAATTGCCCTTCGGTGATCAGGAACGGCTGCGCCGATCCCGTTCCCAGCACCTTGCCGTAGAATACTGTGCAGGGCTCGCTGATGGACTGGGCGCCGACGTGTCCGGGAAGGGCGGCGGCCAGGCCGATCGCAAGGGTCAGGCACAGGCCGAGGGTCATGCGCTTAGATGGGTTCATTGTGTTCATGGCGGTCTCCATCCTTCCCGCATTCAGTTGCCCGAATGCCCATAGGTCTGGAAAATAAGTTTGATGTCCGTGACCTGGTCGATGAAGCGGTCGAGGCCCAGGTCGGGCTCGCTGTTGAGCGTCAGCCCCGGAATGATCAGCACCCATTCGGTGTTCCAGACCGAGCGCCCGACGAGCCGGCTGTCGAGCACGACCTCGTCGAGGTTGAGTTCCGCTCCGCCGTCGTGGTAGGCCCGGAAGCTGGAGAAGCGCCGGGCGAGGCCGAGACTTCCGTTCAGACTGTCGAGCAGCGGGACGAACGCGCTCTGGTCGAGCGACGCGCTGATCGAGGCCAGGGGCACGGGAATCTGCTGGTCGATCACGTCCCAGAAGCGCACCTTATCGGGCGTCGGGCTGTTGGCGATCGACATCACATCGGAGCCCACGGGGATCAGGTAGACGCGCGGGGCCTGGGGCAGTCCCTCCAGCACGTCGTCCGAGAGGTAGTCGGAGAACCAGACGCCGACCGAGCGGATCTTGGTCGCGAAGACCGAGGGGTCGTAGGCGTGGTCGCCGCCGCTCAGCGGGTGCCCGAAGACGTTCTGGCCGGCCAGGATGCGGGTGCCGAAGCGGATGACGAGGCCCGGCTCGGCCACGGCGTTGCCGTCGGCGTCGATGTCCGAGGCGAAGGGACGGGCGTGGTAGCGATAGTCCGGTACAGCCCAGAGGTTGGGAACGCGGGCGTTCTGCAGCGCCTGGCGCCAGAGCGCGTCGCCGCCGGCGTCCGGCAGGATGCGGAAAAGCTCGGTGCGTAGAGAGAGCTTGCCGGTCTCGGTCTGCGGGTTGTTGAAGCCGAGCTGGCCCTTCAGGGCCTCGTGGTTGATGCGCAGGCGCGCCAGCACCTCCGCCAGGCCGCCGGCTCCCACCTGGGGCTCGTCGTCCGTCATCGCGCCGAGGGTGCGCGCCTGGACGATCGCCGTGAAGAGATCGGACGGCGAGGCGGCGTCGGACGGATCGAAGTTGGTCTCGTAGTCGTAGGCCTTCGCGGCGAGATAGACGTAGCGCGCGGCGATGTCGAACATGGCGCGGTACTGTTCGAGGGCATGGTTGCGGTGGACGCGGAAGGTCATGTCCTGGTAGCGGTTCATCTGCGTCATGGCCGCCACGCGCTTGTTGAAGGCGGCGCGCTCGTCGACCAGCCGGGCGCCTTCGGCGACGACCGAGCGGTAGCGGTCGGAGAGGGCGCGCAGCGCCTCGATCTCCTTGAAGATGGCGATCCGCAGGACCGGCTCGTCGCCGACCAGATCCTCGATGCCCTTCAGCAGCTCGCGCTGGGACTGCGTGCGCTCGGCCGCGTCGTTGGCCAGGTTGACCTCCTGCTCGGCGACGTCGAGGGCGATCTCCTCGGCCAGCACGAGCGCCTTCATCACGGCCTGCGCCGTCTCCATGCCGCCCACGACGCCGACGCCCGCGAAGCCCAGGCCGCCGCGCACCGGGGCGAGGGCGTCGCCGGGGGAGATCGCCAGGCCGCCGGTCGGCAGGTTCTTGGGCAGCGACTCGACCGTGGAGTCGAGGAAGGTGGTCACCGTCTCCTTCAGCCCGTAGTAGATGTCGATGGCGCCGCTGAGGCCCTTGATGACGTTGCCGATGACGTATTTCGCCCGGATGAACGCGGCGTTGCGGTCGCGGATCTCCTTGCTCGTGAGCAACTGGGCGTTGGCGAGGCGGATTGTGCGGATGATGTTGCCCGCCAGCGCATCCCAGGCGCCGATGGCGGACGCCACCTGGGCCTCCTGCTGGATCATCTCGTTGATGATCGTCTGCAGTTCGCCGACCGCCGGTCGCGAGCCCCATGCCGTCGGCGCCTGGAACGTGTAGCCGGCCGCCGAGACGGGCATGAGCTGGGTGAAGTTGTCGAGCGGCACCTTGGGGTCGGCAAGGTCGGTGTAGTCGACCGCATAGAGGCCGTCCGCGGACAGCGCCGGCGTGGTGCCGCCGGCGTCGGGGGCGAAGGAGGCGGCGAACGATTTGCGCATGTCCTCGCCCAGCTGCGCCACGCTCGCGCTGCCACCGGCGTTGTACGCGTCGTACAAGTCGCCGCCCGTCAGCGCCCCCGTCTCCTCGTCGAAGGTGGCGAATCCCGGCGTCGGTCCCGGCACCGTCTCGTCGTTCACCTCGCGGACGTTCACATACATGTAGAGGGCCAGGTCGGGGCCGTCGTAGCCGGCCGGATAGAGCTTGCCCGCGCCGACGGTGCCATCGTAGGGGCGCCCGAAGATCGCGATGAGCTGGTTGCGGTAGGACAAGTCCTGCAGGAACACGTCGTGCCGGAAATCGGCCTCGGTGTTGGCGATCTGCCGCAGGCGGTTCTGCGACTTATTGGCGTTCTCCCAGACGGCGTGCAGGTTCTTGAGCGCCGCCAGCGCCCGGTCGTACATCTGCTCGAAGTAGGTGCGTCCGAAGATCAGGTCGTCGATCATCGCCGGGTTGATGTCGAACGGCACCGAGCGCGCCGAGAGCCGCAGCGGGTTGAGGCCGCTGTTGGCGTCGTCGAACGTCTGTTGGATGGCGTTCAACTGGGCCGAGATCACACGTATGTCGTCGTTGGCCTGCCGGTCGACCTTCTGTATCCCTTCCAGCGTGCCGTTGGGATGCTCGGACGGCAGCAGGGCGTTGGCCGCGACCCAGTCGAAGAAGGCGCCCTGCCCGGCGCGCCGCGCCCACTCCTGGACGCCCCAGGCGCGGTCGGGATTCACGTCCGTGTAGCCCTGCCACTGCGCCGCGGGATCCTCGACGTAGTTCCCGCGGTAGGTTCCGGCGAGGATCTCCGCGCCGGCCCGCGCCTTGGCGGCCGCCACCTGGGCGAACTTGCGCTCGTCGAGGAAGTCGACCTTCAGGACGATGTCCATGAGATTGTACGACTCGGAGCGCGAGACCCAGTTGAAGTAGGGGTGCCGCAGCAGGTCGTACTGCCGGCGCAGCGCGGAAAGGTAGTGGCCCCATGCGTCGCCGTGACCCTGCGGGTAGAGCGCCATCGCGTCGTCCTCGTCGACGAAGCCGTCGGCGTTGATGTCCGAGATGTTGTAGTTCACGGCGTAGGCCGCCTCGCCCTCGCCCTTGGTGAAGTTCCAGAAGAGGCGGTTGTAGACCGGCCGTGCAAAATAGTCGTCGATACCGCGCAGCAGCCCGAGTTCCTCATCGAGCAGCGAGGCGAGCTGGTTCTGGAAGCAGAAGACCACCGGCGTCAGGGTGCCGTACTCCTCGGACCCGCCGTCGACGACCGACGTGCTGCCGAAGCCGATCGTCGGATCCTGCGCGTCGGTGTAGGCCTCGTTGCCGAGCAGCGTGTAGAAGTCGAGCAGGCGCGTCGAGGCGAGCTGCAGCGCGTTGGCGATCGCCGGCGTCGAGACGGGCGTCGATAGGTTGATGCTGAGGTCGCTGGCGCGCTGCAGGATCGTCTCGTAGAGCTCGATCAGCCCGACGTTCTCGATCACGTTCTTGTCGGGATTCAGCGCCACGGGCCCCTCGAAGCGCGGCCCGAGCTGCTGCAGCATGCTCGATACTGTGGCGGGCGCGTCGCCCTCGAAGTCGCGGATGCGCGCCTCGTAGGGGTTGACGGCGTCCAGCACGCGCTTGATCCAGCCCATGCAGAGCTGCGCGCGGTAGTCCATGAATCCGTCGAGGTCGAAATCGTTGAACGGATCGCTGTTGCCAGCCCCCGCCCACTCATAGTTGACGCGCGTGTCGCCGTTTGGCTGCGCCCGGTTCCAGTCGGTGCCGGAGACTGTGTCGTTCTTGTGCCTGTAGCGGACGAACCACCACGAGTCGGCCAGCAGGGTCTCGGGGGCGTTGGGATTGCCCTTCAGCAGCACGCCCGTGCGGTTGCGCCCCTGCCGCCCGCTCAGGTCGGGGAACGGCAGCCACGGGCCGGCGGAGGCGGGATCGGCCACGAACGGCGGCGGCACGCCGAGGCTGCCGTCGTCGGGCCGGTACCACCACTCGAAGACGAGGTCGTCGGCGTTAGCGCCGAAGTCGCCCGTGTGCCGCAGCATGACGTTCTCGTCGAAAACGTTGTCAGAGAGGACCGTCTGGATCGCGCCGCGGTAGCGCTCGCGGCGTGCGACCCGGATCACGTGCAGGGCCACGGGCGACCCGCCCATCGACGGGTCATTGTTCTCCGCGACCGTGACCCAGCAAATGTCGGGGAAGGGTTGCGCCGTGCCGCCGGGATCGGGAATCGTACCGAACGGATCGAGGAAGCCGGCGTTCGGGATCAGCGCCAGCCCCGGCCCGAACTGGCGCGCCGGCTCGGGCGTCTTGGGATCGGTCTGCGGCACCAGCACGTCGGAGCCCGGCTCGATCGGCGTGGTCAGCGGCAGGCCCGTGACCGGATCGCGTTGCACTTTCGGCTGCACGCCAACCAGGTACTGGCCCGTGAGCGCCGCGCCGGAGCTGTCCTGCAGGCCGCCGGGATTGCGCGTCGTCTCGTACAGCTCGAGCACGGCCGCGCGCCAGGCCGCCTCCTCGGAGAGCGCCAGCAGCACGTCGCGTTCCTCGTCCGTGAGGATGTTCGGTTCGAGCACGTAGACCGCCGGCGGCGCGGCGGTGAGCGTCGCGTCGCCGATCGCCTTGTCGTTGACCAGGCCGCCGAGCTCCAGGCGGCCGCTGACGGTGAGGCCGCTCGCGGCATCGACGCTCTGCGCCAGCGGATCGTAGCGCAGGCGCCGCTGCAGCGAGGCGGGCAGGTCGTTGAAGACGTACTTGCCGCCGCTGACCCGCGTGCGGCCCGAGGCCGGCAGCAGCGCGGTCGGGAAGTCGCCGGACGGCAGCACCTGCGTCCGCGCCTCCAGCACCTGCCCCATGCGAAGCGTCCAACTGGTGGTGACCAGCTCCGTGAGGCCGCGCGGATTGAGCGCATCGAAGACAACCTCGCCGACGGCGAAGCCCAGCACGGCGGGCAGGCCGGGCGTCGGCACGGTCTGCAGGTCGCCGTCGTCGCCGGCCACCTGGATCGTCGGATGGTCGGCGCGGTACTCGCCGCCGGAGAACGTCAGGGTCTCGCCGGCCTTGAGCAGTGGCGCCACCCGCGGCCAGTCGCTCTTGTAGAGGATGCGGTTCGGCTGCGCCTGCGTCTCGATGGCCGGCGCGACCAGCGCGCCGGGCGCGAGGGCGCGCAGCGCCGCGATGTCGGACGGCATGAAGGCTACGCTGTCGCCGGCGTTGGGGAACGCGGCGCGCTTCTGGCCGGTCTCGGCGTCGTAGCGCACGCGCCCCGCCTCGCCGGCCGGCCACCAGAACGCCGGCGCCATCGGGTAGTGGATCGAGAGGGTGAACCAGGCGTTCTCGCCGCCCGATACCGCCCAGCTCGTGCCCTTGTGGTCCTCCCAGTAGGTCGCCTGGCGCTTGATGTTGACGCCGAAGGTCTCGGGTGTCGGAGAGGCGCCGATGACCACGCCCAGCGGGTAGAAGGGGATGACCGGTTCGCCGGCCTCCATCGTCACGTGCGGCTCCTGGACGAGCGCCTGCGGCGTGTGGGCCACCTGCGCCGCGCCTTCGGGAATCGTGACCATCCCCTGGTTGGCAAACCGGTAGCCCGGCAGGGTCTGGTCCTCCCGCACGACCTGGTAGACGCGCATGGCGAACTCGCCCGTGGCCGTGTCCCGGAACTGCACCAGCACGTAGGGATGCGAGGTGTAGTCGGCGGACTGTCCCGTCTCGTCCGACGTGGCCCGGTTGCAGCGGTTGAGGTCGTTGTCGCGCAGTGCGTAGGCGGCGGGCGGGCGCGGCGAGACGGCCGCGGAGCGCAGCGACGGCGCCATCAGGGCGTGCTCCTCGTTGGGGTTGTAGCCCGGCAGGGCGGGATCGGCCTGCGCGTAGACGGCGGGCTGCTGGATGCGGCTCGGATCGTAGGTCGTGGCCGCGGCCACGACGCTCGCGATCAGGCCGCCGCTGCCGTCGGGCACCCAATTGGTGACCGCGGGCGCGACGAGCTGGTCGCGGCCCGCGGCGTCCAGACCCTCGCTGCCGTGCTGGCTCGCGATCACGATCCGCCCCAGCCCCTCGGCGGCGGATAGGGGCCAGCGCGGCAGGTAGGTGCGCGCGGCGTGCGGCCAGAGGATCTCGTCCGTCAGCGACGGATCGGCATACCAAGTCACTACAATCCGCTCGGAGGGCGCCGCGCGGGGATGCAGGTTGACCGCGATCACCGGCCCGGGAAGCGCCTCGGGATGCATGACCACCTTCTCGGCGGTGGTCGAGCGCAGCCGGTCCATGTCGTACACCTCGTGCGCGGTCAGCCCATCGAGGCGCGACGCATCGTAGATCGACGCGTTGTAGCGCGCGACGGGGAACTGCACGTAGCCGGTCCCGAGGCCCGCCTGGTCGAGGGTCGCGTCGCGGATCGGCTGGCCAATGACGGCCGTGCCCGGCGCGGGGGCGTTGTCGTTCCAGAGCCGGGTCTCCACCAGGCGCACCCGCAGATACTCCTTCGGCTCGCCGCGCCCGATCTTCTTGATCTCGCCGAACAACAGCACCGAGCGACCGGCCTGGTCGGCAGTGAACCGCGAGCCGTCGCCGATGGCGGCCTCGTTCTCGGTGTACTTGAGCTCCTTGAAGAAGACATTGCCCGCCGGATCGGGCGTCAGCTCCACGGGCGGCGTCCCGGCGATGTGCGGGTAGTGCGGCTGCCCGGGCGGCAGGACGTCGACCAGCACATGCACCGCGACCCCGTCGTCGCCGGTCCACGTGGCCCGGAACTGTCCCGGCACCAGCGGGAAGAGGCGCAGGGCGTTCGCGTCCCAGACAGCCATCTCGGACTCGACCACCTCCTGGTTGCGACCCGCGACGCTGAGCAGCTTGATGGAGTCGGGCTCGCGCAACACGCGGCTGGCCAGCTCGGGATAGGTCGCCAGCAGCGCCTCGGCGTGCTGGAAAACGTATTCGCCGAGATACACGGTATCCTGGAACACCTGCTCGCCATAGGTCCAGAGCACGCGCGCGGGACGGCGCAGGGAGGGGATCGACAGACCCCGGTAGAGCCGGCCGTTGAGGTCGTGGAACGACGGCTGCCAGACGGCGACCGGACCGTCGGCACCGATTGTCGGGCCGCCGTCGGCCAGCGATCCGTCCTGGTTGTCGATCTCGCCGCTGGTGCTGAAGTAGAAACCGTCGCCGCTGATCCAGCCGCTGAGCGCCAGTGAGGTAGGATCCTCCGTAGCGTTGGCCGCCGAGGCCACCTTGACCTCCTCGCCCGGATCGAACCAGAACGTCCCCTCGAGACTGCCGATCTCGACCTCCTGCCCGCCGACGGGATTGACCCGGAACACGCGGGGCAGCGCCGAGCGCGAGGGATCGTCGATGTTGACCTTGACGCCGAACTGGATCTGCCAGATGTACTCGATGCTGCCCCATCCGTCCATGACGAACGAGTTGACCTGCTGCCGCTGAGGCGGCGACTGCCCGACGGCGAAGTCGTTGGTCACGACCTCGTGCTGCCGGTAGACGCTCCGGGCGCTGCCGCGCGCGACGTACGCCTTCGGCACGTGGCGGATGTCGAGGCCCACGCGGCTGAAGTCGAGCACCTGGCCGTCGATCTGCGCGATGACCTCCTCGCCCTTGGCGAACCAGTGGATCTTGGTCGAGTCGGGCGTCGGGTTGCCCGAGGCCCACGATGTCAGCGGTCCCGCCCAAGGCTGCCCCGTGGGATCGCGCTCGGCGCTCTCGGTGGCCGCGAAGTCGTGCGTCACCACGAGCGCGTAGTCGTGCCGCCAGCGGAGGTTTACCTCGGTGTCGCCGTCGAGCGTGAAGACGTACAACGTCGGATCGCCGGTCAGCGGCGTGTTGTTCACCGAGAGGCCCGTGGCCACGAAGCGCTGCCGCGGCGGGTTGAGCGGATCCAGCTCGCCCTCGGCGGGGATCGCCGTGCTGTCGTAGAGGAAATCGCCCCGGTCCCCCAGGTAGACGGCGCCGACGGCGGAGATCTCGACGCGCATCCCGTCGGAGAGGTGGTTGATCGTGACGTCGCCCGGCGGATGCTCGCGGGTATCGATCACGCTGCCCTGGCTGTTGACGACGCGCACGACGAAGTTCGACACGAAGGAGCCCGTCCCGTCGACGCGCGACTTGACCTCCAGCGTCCGGGGGCGCTTGAGGGTCATGAAGACATACTTGACGCCGCTCTCGTTCGACGCCGTGTCCGCCAGCACCAGCTCGCCGCGCCCGCCATATTCGCCGAAGACGGTCACCGTTGCGTTCTGGCGCCCCGTGCCGTTGTTCCAAAGCACCTTGGCGGCGTTGGCGGGCGGCGCCGTGAAGGCGCCCTTGAATGAGATCGAGTTTCCCCGGCTCAGCCCGGCGATCTCGACCAGCCGGATGGTGTCGGACTCCTGCACGCCCGTCGCCGCCGGATTCAGAATCGGCAGCGGTTCGCCGCTGGCCTTGATCCGGAAGTTCGCGGCCGGAATCGGCCGCTGCACCGTCCCGTTGGGCCGCATCCACCCCACGGCCAGGTTGTCCGCGCCGCCGCCCTCCTTCATCAGGGCGCGGATGTAGTAGTACTGGCCCTGCACCAGATAGACCGGCGCCGACTGCTGGAATAGCGGATACTTGTCCCATTGCCGGGAAGACGTATAGCCGGGCACCTGGGCGATGAGGGCGGCGTTCGCCTGGTTCTCGTCCGTGCTCAGGTAGAGCGCGCCATAGTCGTCGCTGGCGATCCAGAACGTGTAGAACCCGGTCTCGGGCGCCAGAAGGTAGCCGTGGATGCGCTGCCCGTAGTTGTCCGCCACGTTGACCGGCGCTTCGAAATATCCCGTGATGAGTCCGCGCGTGTTGGGCGTCGCCGGATAGCGCGGATTGGATGTAAGATACACCAGCTCGTTTCCGCTGATTCCCAGCCACGTTTCGCGGATCACCCCCGACTCGCCCGCAAGGTAGACCGGTTCGAGCACGCGGGCCGTGCGGGTCACCGAGCCCGCGTAAAGGTAGGCGAACTTGTGGTCGGTGCCGTCCATCCCGATCGAGATGCCGGTGATCGTCTCGAGCGACTCGTTGATGATCTTGGCATCGAACGAGAAGGTGCCCGTCGGCGTGATCTCGACCGTGAAGGGCATCTCGTCGGCCGCCGGCAACAACCGCGCGGCAAGGACGGCGCAGCAGGCCGCGACCCGCAGGAGACGCCCCGGCAGAAGCCGGGCCACCGAGTGCAAAGCGTTCCGTTGTCTCTTCATGGCGGGCCTCACAAGGCGTTCAGGGTGTCGATGCCGCTCAGGCGGTTCAGTTCGAAACGGCCTTCGGTCAGCAGGCCGATCGGTGCCGTCTCCGGCGCCGGGCCCAGCGGCTTGTGCAGGCCGGAGATGGACTCGCGGTAGGTGCCGCGCAGCCGGTCCACACCGTATCCGGCGGGTTCCGGGACATCGCCCGGCGCGCCGTCGAAATCGAGCCGGATCTCGCGCCGGATGTCGTAGCCCGACGCGTGGTCGGGATGCCGGCGGTGCCGGAAGGGATTGGTCGGGTGGTCGGCGGGCAGATAGACGCTGCCCGCGAGCCCCGGCGGCCCCAGATCCGACGGCTCGGGCAGTTCCGAAACCGCGCGCGGATCACCCGAGCCGGCCGCGAAGATCCCCGCCAGCGGCAGGTCGGTGCGCAGGACGCGCGCCGCCGCGCCGTAGACGCTCCGCAGGGCCTCGGCGACCGCCGCCTTGGCCGCGCCGTAGACCGACAGCGCCGTATAGAGCGGGTTGGCCGCCCGCTCGCCGACCGCGTCCGCGGCGGCCGCCGCAGCCGCGGCGGCCGCCGCGCCCTGGAAGGCCGACGAGCGCACGAAGGCGTTGTAGTCGGGCGTCGGCGTCAGCACCGGAAGCGGATAGCGGGCCACCTGGTTGCACAAAGCCTCGCGCCCGGCCTGCGCGCTGCGCTCGCGGATCAGCGAGGCGGTCTGCGTGCGGTTGGACCAGGCGGCGTCGGCCATGGCGCCAAGCACGGCGTCGATGGCGCCGGCGGCGCGCGTGTCGTCGTAGGCCTGGATCTTGGTCTGCAGCCCGAGGGTGATCGCCGCGTC
Source organism: uncultured Lentisphaerales bacterium (assembly GCA_964426115.1). Lineage (GTDB taxonomy): Bacteria > Verrucomicrobiota > Kiritimatiellia > RFP12 > JAAYLN01 > JAAYLN01. The sequence continues at coordinate 19,688 of CAYRPP010000002.1, forward strand.
GGCCGCGTCGGTTCCGCGCATCGCGGCCAGGATGGAGTCGCGTGTCGCCCCGGCCGCCGCCGCGGCACCGGGGGCCGCCTCGGCCGCCGCCGCGATCATCGCGCCGAAGTCCTGGCCGGCGATGAACCGCTGGTAGCGGTTGTCGACGTCGGCGAACGCGGCGGCCGTGTTGTGCGCCGCCGCGCCTGCATCCCCGGGCGCGGCGGCGCCGACCGCCGCCACGACAGCCTGCACCAGATCGAGCCCGCGGCTGTCGCCGTAGACCGACTGGTCGCGCAGCGCCGTGCCCTGAAGGGTGAAGGCGGCCACTTCCGGCGCCGAGGTGCTGGCGGCGATAGCGTCGATCACGCCGGCGTCGAAGTCGGTTAGGAAACCGCCGTAGGATGCGGCGACGTCGGCGTTGCGCACCATCGTCTCGAGCACGGGCTGGAGCTGCGCCACCAGGGTATTGCAGGCGGAGACGCGCTGCGCCTCGGTCGCGACGGCCAGCGCCGGATTGGTGGCGAAGACCGTCGCGCGCCGCGCGGCCTCCTCGACGAGCGCGTCGAGCGCCCCGGTCGCCCGCGCCTCGCCGAAGTCGAAGGCCGCGCTCGCCAGGCGCATCGCGGCCTGGGGCGGCACCTCGGCGTAGAGGCGCGGGTCGGTCACCAGCGCCAGATCCTGCCCGGCCGCACCGGAACCGCCTTCGGCGCGGTTGACGATGGCGACATCCTTGAGCAGGAAGGCCTGGCCCGCGCCGTTGACGTGGATGATCAGCCGCACCTCGGCGGCGTCGGCGGTCGGCGTGGGCACCCGCGGATCGGGCGCCACGGGAACGTTGTTCTCGTCGAGGGGCACCGCCACCTCGTTGACCGCCCGCAGGGTCGCCGTCCCGACCCACAGCCCCCGGTAGGGACTGGCCTGCCCCAGCCCCGCCCGCGGCAGCAGCACCATCGTCAGCGCGGCCAACCCGCCGGGGATTGTCCGCATCACGAGTGTTCGGCCCATGGTATGCCTCGCTTCGGGTCAGCGTGTCGTAAGGTCATCGCGCGTGGCGGTGACCGGGATGGTTGCCAGGGTGCCCATGTCGCTGACCACGCAGATCAGCGAGTGGCGGGTTCCCGGCGCGATGTCCTGCAGGCGCAGGGCAAACGGGAGACGGATCGCGCGGCCCGCCTCCAGAGGGGGAAACTCCTGCCGCCAGTCGCCGGCGGGCAGGTTGACGCTCAGCGGGCGCAGACCGCCGTCCGCCGCGTCGAGCGCCTCCACCGCGACGCTGAGGGGCACCGGCGCGCCGGGATCGCAGACATGCTCGACCGCGAAGGCCATGGGATGACCGGTGCGGTTGCGGACGACCAGGTCGGCCCCGCCCTGCGACGAGAGGATCAGGCCGAAGGGCGACGGCGCCCGGACATCGAGGGGACCGGTGTAGTCCGAGGCGCCCTGGCAGTAGATCCAGAAGGCCTCGCCGGCGCGCATCGTCTCGGTGCCGGGATCCAGCACCTGCCGCCAGAGGCCGTCCGCCAGGCGGTAGATGCGGTTGTGGCCATGGGCCGGGGAGCCGGCGAAGAACTGCCCGAAGGTCGGCGCCTCTGGATTCTGCACGCGGAAACCGACGAAGTTGAAAGCGTCGGGCGTCCAAACCGTCAGGAGCGGCGGCGCGGCGCCGGAGACGGACAGCGTGAAATTGGTCGCGGCGTGCAGCAGGTAGGGGCGGTTGCCCTGTACGGCGTAAAGGTTCGACAGAAAGGCGTCCGGACGGCCGGGCGCGTACCAGACGGCCCAGCCGACGGCCTTGAAGAGATCCACGCCGGCGTTGAGGACGAACTGCGCCGCGGGCGCCGTGCCCAGCGTGGCGACAACATCCACCGGCTGCCCGGTGAAGAGCGCGTCCGGCTCTGGCATGTCGGGATCGACCTCAAGATAGACGGCGTTCCAGCCCGTCTTGAGTTCCAGATGCTGCGTGACAAGGGCCTGCGCACGGAGATTCGCGGCGACCGACAGCCCCGCCAGCAGCAAGCCCGCATAAACAATACTCCTCGTCTCCCTGGCTTTCAGCCGGATCGCCAGCAATTTCAAGATTAAATTCATGACTGCCGCCTCCAAGAGGTTGGGGAATGGGAGCTTAAGATTATTTTGTCACAACATTGGGGAATTATAACAGCCGCGCCGACGCCACGCAACCCAAAATTTACTGCCCGCGGACATCGCGAATATCGCCGCGCGAGTTTGCCTTGCGTTCGCGGGGCGGATGTGGGAAAATGCATCTCTTGACGGACTGCCTGTGCTTGAATAGTGCCTTTTTCCGGCCGGGACTGTGAAAACCATGAAACAACACCATGAACGACGCTGCGCTTTCACGCTGATCGAGATGCTGACGGTCATCGTGATCATCGCGTTGCTGGCGGCGGCACTAATGTCCGGCCTGAAGACGGCCCAGCGCCATGCCAACTCCGCGCTCTGCCAGGCGCGAATGAAGAATTTGCACCAGGCCTGCATGAACTACCTGTCCGACACGGGTTATTACCCCTATGCGGGATCCTACGAGTATCACGAACCTGCATACATGACCTACTCGGAACGCAAGGGCTGGGTGGCCTGGATCCGCGCGGACGGCAAAACGGACAGCGCCGGAAACCCCAAGAATCCCTGGGCGGAGGACAACAAGAAGTCCCATGCCGAGGATTACCTCCACGTCGGCTGGAACGGCGAGTATGCCGCGCGCGCCGTCAAGGAGGGCTCGATCTTCAAGTATGTCTCCCGCGACATGTCGGCCTACTTCTGCAAGCAGTTCAACGGGGGCAAGGGCGATGTCCGGCGCTCCTACGCCATGAACTCATGGTTCGGCTCACGGCGGTACGAGCGCGAGTACGGGCGGCGGCTGATCGATTTCCAGAACGACAACAGGGAGCCCAGCCGCATGGGCTACTTCATCGAGCTCTACGACAGCACTAAGACCGGCGAGCACAAGGGCGAACAGGGCGGAAAGGATGTCGGCAAGCGCAAGGCCATCGCCGACGACTCTGTATGGGAATACGCGGACGACGAACGCTACGGCCTCTACCACCGCAAGACCGGTAATATGCACGGCCACGTGATCTTCGTGGACGGGCACATCGAGTCGCTTACGGATCTGAAGAACCAGCAGGGTGACGACTATCAGACGCAGAACAAGAATCTAGGCAATGCGCAGCACTAGCATGAGCAGCGCTCCGCGCGGGGCCGGTCGCCAGACCTTCGGGACAGCTCCCTTACCTCATTTGCACGCAGGATAAATGGCACACACCATGGCTACGAAAAAAAGCGCCGCATCCAACCTCAAACAGAAATCCTCCACGCCCAAGGTTCAGACGCCGCCCGCCCAGGCCCGCAAGGCGCCGGCGCCCATCCCTTCCCGAAAGCCCCCCAAAAGCACTCCTCCCTTGCGCCAGGCGCCGCCCCAGGCACAGGCCGCCGCGGAGAAGACCAAGCCGTCCGCCGCCGCGCGGCCCCCAAAGGCCAAGCCGGCGGCTCACGGTAAGGCTGGTGCCGCGGCTCCGTCGCGGCAGTCCGCGATGCAGAGCGGCAAGGCCCAACCCAAGCCGACGCAGCGCGCACGCACGGGCACCCCGGCGCCGGCCGGGCCCGCACACCCCGGCACCCGCGACCATCGCGCGACCCCACCGCACGCCGGCGCCATGGACGATATCCCGTCCGCGGAGCACGACGAACCGGAAA
>CAYRPP010000003.1:0-21696 GCA_964426115.1 uncultured Lentisphaerales bacterium
CGGCGCACATCTCGACCGACGGCTGCAAAACATGGAGCAAGGGCTTTCTGCTCGACGAGCGCGAGAGGATCTCGTATCCCGACGGCTATCAGGCCCCCGACGGCCGGATTTTCGTCCAGTACGACCGACTTCGCGAGTGCGGCGAGATTCTGCTCGCCGTCTTCACCGAGGATGACGCCCTTGCCGGCCGCGACGTCTCCGGCAAGGTCATGCTCAAGCACCCCATCAAGCAGACACGCAGCATGCGCCTATTAAACACAATATCCAAGTCGATTATTAACAAATAGAAATGGTGCAAATCAGACAGAAGGGGCAAACCCTTGGTATAATTTTGGCGATTGCCGCCGCGGTGACATACGGCACAAATCCGCTGTTTGCGAAACCGATGTACGATCTCGGAATGTCGGTGGAGTCAGTATTATTTTATCGGTATGCTCTTTCGACCGTTATGTTCGGTCTCCTGCTTTTGGCCAAAAGAGGCTCGTTCCGCCTTAAGCGCCAAGAAGTATGGCCCATTGCCGCTATCGGCATTCTGATGGGAACCGCATCGTATACGCTCTATTTGAGCTACACGCTGATGGACTCCGGAATTGCCTCGACGATTCTATTCGTCTATCCGGTTTTTGTCGCCATTATGATGGCGGTCTTCTACAAAGAACGACTGAATCATGTAACCAAATTTTGTATAGTCGCGGCAATTGTAGGCGTCGGGGTGCTTTGTGTCTCGCCCGGCGGGGGATGGGTAAGTGGATTGGGGCTGCTCTATGTCGTAGTTTGCTCGCTCTTCACCGCAGGATTTATGGTTTTGATTCAAAGCCGAGCTCTCGCGGATACTGACTCTCTCAAAATATCGTTTTACGGGTTCTGTGTCGCGACACTTGGCTACATCGCGCTTGCCGCGTGTTGCGGCCTTGACCTGCCGTCGGCTTCAATGACAAGCCAGTATGCCGCGAGATTCGGAATATCGCCGTTAGCGCTATGTTGTTTATGTGCAGTTCTGATCGCGTACATTCCTACAGTCTTTTCTTTCGACATGACTGCAAAAGCCGTTCAAAAAATCGGACCAACTCCTACATCGATCTTTGGCGCACTTGAGCCGGTTACCGCGGTAGTTTTCGGCATTCTGCTTTTTGACGAAGCCCTTACCGCACAAAAGATAATCGGCATAGTTATCGTCATCGCCGCGGTCGTTCTTCTGGCCACACGCAACAGAAGAAATGACGATGTTTAATCGTCATGGAAACTTGGAGCTCTTGAATACAAAGATGAATTTCGAATCGACAAGGCACTCGGCGCCGCTCGAGTCGTCGTTCATATACGTTGCCGGCGGCAGGAATCCGCCTTTCACAAAAGGGATCGAGCCGTGGCGCTCGCTTCAGGCACACCTTCTAGCCGTGACGCAGGACGGAGCCGCGGGAGCGGTCTATGAGGTCGACCGCCACGGTAAACCGCCGCTGAAGGCGGCGCAGGGCGAGGTGTTTATTATTCCGGCCGGAGAGACCTTCCGCGTTAGGACGGTCAACGACTCTCCGTCGAGCGGTTACTGGATCCACTTTCAGATCAACGCGTTCGGCGCGCGCGACCTGTTCTCTTTTTACGATCTTCCGGACAACCTCGGAAGCAGCCTGCGAATTGCACATCTCATGCACCGGCTCATAAAGTTGCCGGCCACCCTCGGGCTCCATGAATCCATCGAGCAGCAGCTTGTGGGCTCCCAACTGGTATCCGGGATTCTCGAGCAGGCCGTGCCGCGGGAGGAGACACACGGCTGGATTGGCGATATTTCGCGCGTCCGCGTCATCATCAGAAGAATTCGCGAGAACCCGGCAGAGCGTATCCCGTTGGACGAGCTTGCTGCGTCGCTCGGCGTCTCCGAGCCGCATTTCCTCGCCGTGTTCCGCAACGCGACCGGCATGACGCCCGGCGAGTTCCGCGAACGCGAACGCTTTCTCCGCGCCTGCGAGTTGCTCCGCAACAGCTACATGAAATTCTCCGCGATCGCCAATGAGCTCGGCTACTCCGACGCCTTCCACTTCAGCCGCCGTTTCAAGGCGTTCTACGGCCTCTCCCCCAAGGAATTCCGGAAAAACGCGAGCTCGTCAACATTTGGTTAAGCCTCGTTCATCTTTTTTAAGTTTCATGCATGGATTTTCTTGGTGGGTTCGTCTATAATAAATTAAATCTTAACTGACGGTTTTCGCGTGCAACTATTGAAAGGCGCTGAATCATGAGAACGCGCACAAGTGCAACCACCTGCGTGGCCCTGATTCTGTGGTTCGTAACCGGTGTTCATGCGAAAACAATCTACGTCTCGCTCGTCGGCGCGAACGTTACGCCGACGGCGCCCTACGGCTCGTGGGCTGAGTCTGCGAAATCACTGCCCGTTGCCTACAGCGTCGCTGTAGAAGGCGACACGATTATCCTTACGAACGGCACGCATTACATCGGATACTACGTTAATGTTACCAACGCGGTCACGATCCGCGGCGCGACGGACAATTTCGACGACACGCGCGTTCACAACGACCAGTCGCTAAAATATGGCGGCATCAACACCGGACGTTCCGTCGTCTTCGCGCTGAACAACCCCGGCGCGGTTCTTGCCGGTCTGTCGCTTACCGGCGGCATGGCCTACCACCCCGGCAGCTACGGCGCGGGTGTCGTCATCTCCGGCGGCGGCACGGTGACGAACTGTCACATCTACTATAATACGATCTGCAGCGGCGGTTCCGGCGTCGCACTGATGTCGTCGGACGCGTTGGTCACGCACTGCGTTATCAACAACAACGGCGGGGCGGCAACAGGCGGCGGCGTTTACGCTACGGCGGGTACAATCGCGAACTGCCTCATCCGCTACAATCTTGCTAATTCAGGAGCAGGCATCTACTGCAACGGAACGAGTGTACGCGTTCTGAACTGCACCGTCGTGGACAACGAGTCCAACACTTCGAGCGGCGCGGGCGGCATGCATTACGTGGCGGGTGCCGTGACCAACTGTGTTTACGCCCTGAACCGCGCATACTTCTATACCGGCGCGAGCGGAAACGATCTGTCCGTGAGCTCCGGCAAATGGGCAGCGTTTTCCAATAACGTGTACCGCTGCGCCTTCGACGAAGCGTGGCCGCTTCCCAACGACAACTGCATCACTTTTGTTCCGGACTTCACAAATGCCACGAACAATGACTACCACGTCGGCGTCGGTTCGCCGCTCGTCAATGCCGGCGCGACTTATGACGGCATCGCGCAGCTCGACCTCGACATGTTGACGCGCAATTTCAACGGGGCTCCCGACATCGGCTGCTATGAGTGCCAGGATGCGAGCTTTTCCGCCGGTATCACCGCGCGACCCGAACACATCATGCAGGGCGGCTCCTCCGTTCTCAGCGCCCGCGCCGTAAACGCGCCTGCCGGCGCGTCCGTGGCGTACGACTGGACGGTCACCGGTCCTGGCGGCACCTTTACGCACACCGGAGAGACGTTCGGCAAAACATACGACGTTCACGGGTACTACACCGTGCAGGTCGTTGTCCGCGACACCATCGGTCTTACGCAGTCAGAGCCAGCCGTCCGCACGGACTACCTCCACGTCGGCGCGCTCACGAATTACGTCTCGCTCTCCAGCTCCAGTGGCGTTGCGCCTACGCCTCCCTACAATACCTGGGCGACCTCCGCAAAATCCCTCAGGGCCGCGTACGACGAGGCCGTGGACGGCGCGACGATCATCCTTACAAACGGAGAGCACATAGTCAGTCCATGTCTCATAGTACTCAAATCTGTCGCAATCCGCGGCCTGACCGGCAACTTTGCCGACGTCACCGTCAGGAACAATCAGAGCTCAAGAACAAATCCGTATACAGGAATCACTGCGGATAACACTCAGCGCTCCTCCGTATTCGCGCTTCATAGTGAAAACGCGGTTCTTTCCGGAATATCGATAACAGGCGGAATGTCATACGGACCGTCCGAGAACGGCGTGGTGGCCGGCGGCGTTATCATCATGTCGCGCGGCGGCACAGTTACAAACTGCCGCATTCATGCCAACGATACAAGCTCGACCGGATCAGGCGTATCCCTCTACTCCTCGAAAGCGCTTGTCACACACTGCGTCATCGACGGCAACACCTGCTCATCAAGCGGCGGCAAGGGAAGCGCGGCGTATGTCATCACCGGAACGCTGGACAACTCTCTTATTCATGGCAACATATCTACCAAGGTCGGTCCCGGCGGCGTAGCCGTCGGCGGGTCCAATGCGAGAGTCGTGAACTGCACGGTCGTCGACAACTCGTCGTCCACGACGTCGTATGCCGGCGGACTCCATTTCTATTCCGCCGGAGCGCTCACAAACTGCGTTTTTGCCGGCAATACCGCCGTAAATTTCGTACCCGGCTCCCGAGGTACCTTCTCGTACGGCGGAACGGAATGGACGGCCGACTATTCCGCCATAAACTATACCGGAAACAACCTGATATACCAGCGGGCGCTCTACACCGCCATTTCCAACGGCGTCACCCACTGTGCTTTCCCTTGTGAAAGCCTGCCGAACCCGAACTGCTTCACCTTCACGCCCGACTGGGCCGATGCGGCGAACAACGACTACCATCCCAACGAGGGCAACTTCCTCATCGACGGCGGCATTCTTCATGACGGCATCTGCGCGACGGATCTCGACAACAACACCCGCGTCGTCAACAATGTTCCCGACATCGGCTGCTACGAGTGCCAGACCGTATCCACCTTCTCGGCGGAAGTCACCGCTATTCCCGAACATGTGATGCAGGGAGGCGAGGCCGTTCTGCGCGCCCGTCCGATTCAGGCCGAACCCGAGGCCGTCTTTGAATACGACTGGACGGTCACCGGTCCTGCCATCAGCGAACCGATCACCGGATACGGTGAGGAGTTCACAAACCGCTACGACAAGGCCGGATACTACACAGTTCAAGTCGTCGTTTACGACACCGCTAACGGAATAAATACCGGGCCTGTCGTCCGCGAGAACTACCTCCACATCGGCGCGCTGACGAACTATGTAGTCATCGCGGACGCCGAGGGCGTCACACCGGCACCTCCCTACCAGACTTGGCAGACTGCCGCGAAATCAATCCACGACGCCTACGCCGAGTCCCTTGACGGCGCGACGATTATACTTTCCGACGGCGAGCACAAGCTCGACAAGGTCATAGCGGTTTTGAAGGCCGTCGATATCGTCGGGCAGGGAATAGACATTACCGAAATCAAGCATGTCCATACCGATGAACAAGACGGATATCCCGGTGGCTCCGGAGTTGTAAATCCATGCACCTATCTTTTCAATGTCAATAACGCAGCCGCGAAAATCCGCAGAATGACGCTGAAAGATGGCAATAATCGTATTGACAGCGCGGCAGCGTCGTGCGTCAATGTCACCGGCCAGGGCGGCACCGTGGAGGAGTGCCGCATGACGGGTAACAGAAACAACTGGGGCGGCGGATTGGGAACTGTATCCATCACATCATCCGACGGACGTGTCACGCGCTGCATTATCGACAACAACATCGGCCCCAACGGCGCCGGTGCGAAATTGAGCGCGGGAATGCTCGACAACTGTCTTGTGATCTCCAATACTGCTGACAGTTTCTACGATTCCGCGAGAGCGACAGGTATAGCAGTTATCGGCTCTGGCGCCAAAGTCTATAACTGCACTGTCGCGGACAACAAATCCACATCCACCGGCGAAAAGGCCGCGCTCTACTACACTGCCGGCACTGTCCGCAACTGCAACTTCGCGAACAACACCTGCGTCGTTACGAACACGGCAACCGTCCCCGCGTGGATGACCACCGCGCCGACGGCCTTCTCCAACAATGTCACTTACTGCGCCTACGACATCGCTGCTGCGGTCATTCCCGGCCACGGCAACGTCCTCTGGACCGGTGACTTCGCCGACGCCTACCGCCTGCCTAAGGGCTCCGCGCTCAAGGACGCCGGACTATGCATTCCAGATTGGTCGTTGTCCGCGACGGATCTCGACGGCAACCCACGCGTCAAATACGTCAACGCAACGGGTCTCGGCTTCACGGACATCGGCTGCTACGAATCGAAGTACATCCCGTCGGCGACGTTATTCTTAATTAAATAGGCGTCTTCACTAGGCGGCTTCTTGGAATTGATGGGAGAATTATTCTTGGTTAGGTTCTGTTCATGTTTTTAAAGTTTCCGCCATTCCATTTTGAAATTGATTCGCAGATACTTATATAGTAAGAAGAGCGGGGTTTGTTTACCCACTTTGAAAGGACCGTGGAATGACAACTTACCACACTCAGGGTCACATGACATCTATGCGTTCTAAGGTCATTAATGCTCTTAATCATCTTAGCATGCTTGCCATCGCGGCCGGATTTGCATTCGTCTCGGCCGCCATCGCGGACACGCCATATCCGATTCCGGACAAGGTGCGGAGCGACAACCTCGCGAAGGTCAACGCCTTCAAGGCCGCGGCTTTCTGGAAAGACGCGCCTTTCGCGGTGGCGTCCGTCGATCCGATGTCCGGCATCCGCCGCACTCCCGACCTCTTCCCCGGCGACGGCGACTTCACGAACGCGATACGCGTCGTCGCGGCGAAGGACGAATACGAGCCCGCGTCGTTCCTGCTCTTCGCATTCGACGACATGCCGAAGGTCGCGCTCAAGGCCGGCGACCTCGTGTCTAAGAAAGGCGCGAGGATTCCCGCTTCGGCTGTCGATCTGACGGTCATCAAGATCTGGTATCAGATGGGAACCGCCTGGTACGGCTACCACGCCGACCACCTGCGGCGCATTCCCACGCCGGAACTTCTGCTCCACGACGAGAACCTCATTCACGTCGACCACGATACCAAGGAGAACTACCTCCGCTGCGACTACAAGTCGGGCGAGGTGGCCTACCGCTGGATCAGTTTCACCGGCGCGGCCTGCGACTACCAGAGCTATGGCGCCGTCCGCAACCATTGGATCCACGATGCCGCGACGATTCAGACGTTCGTCCTCCAGAAGAACGCCTTCAAACAGTTCTTTGCGACAATCCACGTCCCGGAGAGCGCCGACGAGGGCGTCTATTCCGGCGAGGTGACGGTCTCCGTCGAAGGCAAGCGCGTCGCGGGCATACCGCTCAAGCTCAGCGTACTTCCCTTCAAGCTTCCACTTCCGGCCACGCGCCGCGACCTAGACCGCGAGTTCCTCTGCTCCGGCAGCCACCATGGCGACCTCACAAAGGACCGCAAGCTTGCCGAGAACTTCGTGGCGCACGGCGTCCTCAATCCGGCTACCCCGAAGCTTCTCACGGAACGCGCGGCGAAAGATTTCTTCGCATTGGCCAAGGAGACGGGCCTCTCCACCAACAACCTCGGCTGCCCGCTTCCGGGCATCAATCTCACGACATCATATCCCGCCCAGGAGACAGATGCCAGCTACAACGAGCTCAAGTCGCGCGCCGTCCAGATGACTAACGCCATGGCGCGTCTGCGCCGCTACGGCGGCGACGACATCAAGGCCTACGCCTACGGCATCGACGAGGCCGGCCCGGATCGCATCCGCGCCCAGCGCTCGACCTGGCAGATGGCGCAGGCGCTCGGCGCGCTCACGGACGCCTCCGCCCATTACAATCCGTTCCTACTCTTCAACGTGGACAGTGTCAGCATTCCGCGCATGCCGGGACCGCGCCGCAAGGCGATGTCCGACCTCATGCACGACGCCAACCCGGATATGTGCCTCACATGGTACGCCGACCCGCACTCCGGTCCGGAGAGCCCTCTCTTCGCCCGCCGCGCCTACGGCTGGATCACATGGCTCAACAACTACGACTCGTTCAGCCAGTACATCATCTTCCGCGACGACTGGACCGAGTTCTGGATTCCGAAGGAACCGATGCTACGCGGCCTTATGCTCGCCTACAAACAGGACAACGGACTGATCGACACCCTCGCCTGGGAAGGCACGCGCGAGGCCGCAGACGACCTGAAGTACGGCACGCTCGTCCGTCTCCTCGCCCGCGAGGCGCTCAAGTCGAAGAACATCAACACCGTCTATGCAGGCCGCGCCGCGAACACCTGGATCATGCAGGACGACTTCGAAATCGCCGACCTCCGCTTCATCCGCCTTGAGTGCATCCGCCGCATCCTCGACCTGCGTGTGAGGCTCGCGAAGGAAGGAGTGACGCTGTGATGTCGCTGTGCTTTAGAAGGGAACATACCATGAATTTTAGCAGCCTTACGGCCCTTTCACTTTTCGCTGTCGCCGTCCTTGCGACCTCCACCGTCTTTGCCGCGCCGAGCGCCAAAGAAGTCAATGCGGAGATTTCGCGGCTCGCCGCGGCCAAGGACAACGACGCCGCTGTCGCGTACTACGAGAGCGTCCGCGACGACCTCGCCGCGTCACCCGGCGCAAAGGCCGAAATCGTCGACAACCTGATGCGTTGCGTCACGGACGACCGTAAAAAGGTCGATTTTGTGATCGACTGCGTGGAAGCCATCACGAACATCTCGCACTCATCGGCGCAGGCTCGCCGCATCTACGCGCCCGCCTTCTCGGCGGCTGTCGCGGTCAATGACTTCAAGTCGTTCGAGAAACTCGTCGGCTTCCTGCTCCGCGACAAGAATACCGCCGGGAACTACAATCTCTGGGAGTACGCCGCGAACGCGCTTGTCAACGACGGCGTTCCGCAGAAGGGACGTAAAGACGACGCGCCTTTCGTCGCCGGATTCCGCGAGGGCGGCTCGACCTTCGGCTTCTGGGCGACCGAGATGGTGATCGACGGACGCACCTCACGCGCAGCTACGCGACTCTCTCAGGCTGAAAAACTTTTGACCGAGGCCATGCCCTGCGACAATCTTGACGCCGTGACACTCCTCAAGCGCGACATCACCCTCCTCAACTACCGCGCGCGCCTCGGTTCGGAAAAGAGCGCGTTCGAAATGCACGACTCTCTTTTTGCGTCCGCCAAGAAGCTTGCCGCGTCCGGCAAGCCGGAGGACCTTGCCGTCGCCCGCGATACCATCTCAGCCCTCTTCGATTTCCACAACGGACGCCGTGAATGGGCCGCGGCCGCGGATCTCACGCGCGAGGTCGAGAAATCGTTCAGCAAGGTTTACGGCGACTCCATCGTCAACATGATCGGCAAACGCACCGCATACGGTCTCCTCGCCGGCGACGACGCACTCTACGATGGCGGAGTCAGGAAGCTTGCCTCGCTCCCGCTCGACCAGACGACTGTCGACGCCTACTTTGCCGCAGCCGAAGTGCTCGGCATTGACCGCTGGACCGGAAACGCCGAGATCCCGATTCTCTTCGAGCCGCTCGCCGACAAATTCGGCAAGCTCACCCGCCAGCAGCAGTATGCCGTTGCGACGACGCTCGTCTCGCGCCACAACAGCAATAACAATCTACCGGCGGTCAAAAGATGGTTCGCCGAGGCTGAACGCATCTACAACGAGACCGCCGCGCACAACGCCGCCGAGAATGAGAAGGCCGCCGCCGCGAAAGCGAAGGGCGAGGACTACAAATCTGATTTCTGGCCCGAGATCAAAGGCTTCGACGGTCTCAAGAACTCGCTTCTCAACTCCGCCATCGGCGAACTCGACTACGCAACCGCCCTCGACGTACTCGAGGAGCGCGTGGCAAAAGGCGCTGCCCCTGTAGCGCAGAACCAATACTCTCTCGGCAAGCAGTACATCATCGCCTCCGAGGGAGAGGGCGTCTCGGACGCCGCCCGCGCCGCGTATCTAACCAAGGCCGCCGGCATGCTCCGTTCTGTCGCAACGAATGAGACGCTCGGCGCGCAGCTCCGCCTGGACGCCAATGTGCTTCTTGCGTCATGCAAACGCGGCACCGACGTCCCCGCCGTCGCGCAACTGCAGAAAACGTTCACCACCCTCCGCCCGATTGTCGACGCCCTCGCCGAGAAAGGCGAGGACGAGCTCGCCGGCAACGCGCGTTTCTTCAACATGCTCCGCGTCTCATCCCGCGAGCTTGCGGACACCTGCTTCAAGCCCACACGCTACTCCTTCATCAACGCGATGACGCTCGCCACCGGCTCGCTGCTCTGGCCCGAGGAGCGCGTCGTCAACAAGGCCATTTATCTCAATGACGCGCCGGCCACAGCCGACGGTGCCATGCGCGCCGGCATCTTCGACATGCCGAATGCCGAGCATCGCTTCGCGAAGCACAAGCTCTACGGTTCATACAAGTTCCGTTTCAATCCGGAGCTCGACCTCATCAAGGGCAACCCGAAACCGAAACTGGACGACATGCCGCCCGAATACGATGGCACAATTGTCGTCGTCTACGACGAACAGGGCGTCCACATCTACACCCGCTTCAAGGATCCCGACGCCCGCTTCGTCCGCCAGGCGCAGGAGGGGGGCGCGCGCTTCGAGCTCACGCTCCAGCACGACGATTACGCGGCCTACCACCAGTCGTTCTTCAACTCCATGACGCAGACCGACGTCGAGGAGGTAGAGTGGGACGTCTCGCAATACGGCTACAAGCTCACCCGCAAATATGTCCGCAACGACGCGGCGACCACTGACAACGCCTACGCCTTCCACACCTTCTATCCGTGGATCATGTTCTACGACATGATGCCCGAAAACGGCACAATGTGGCGCATCGTCCTCTGCGCAAGCTGGGGCGTCAGGGACGGCGACGTGAATAAGACGAAGTATTTCCGCTCCGTGGGCGGCGGCAGCGTCCACGAGCTCGGACGCGGCATGCAGGTCTTCTTCGACATCAACGCAACCGACCGTGCCAACATCCGCCGCGGACTCTGCCGCCAGGCCGTCAGCGAGTTCCGCAAGACCCGCGGACGCTGGGAGAACGCCGACTTCTGGTCCGACCCGCACATCGGCGACCCCGAGTTCCACGCGAAGGTCGTCTCCCCTTACCTCGCCAAGGTCGATGCCGCCGACAAAGCAATAACGGACGCCGGCTACACCGACGAGGCCGTCGAAGAACTCCTCAAGAATCACCTATACGACTTCTGCGATTTCGGCATCACCGCCGACATCCTTCGTGCGAAATATTTGGAGGAAAATCTGTTTAAGGAGTAGCACGCGGATGTCGATATTTCATCAAATGAACAATTCCGATCTAATTCAGCTGAACGCTCCACCGAACAAGTGGCACGAGGGATTTCCTCTTGGAACCGGCAGAATCGCCGGAATGCTCACAGGCACATCCAACGTGGACCGCATCGGGCTGAACCACGAGCGGTTTTGGACAAAACTATATTCCGACAAGCTTTGCGCGGAAGGGGCGCAGCATCTTTCCGGGCTGCGCGCGTTGCTCCGCGACGGAAAGCACGATGAGGCCATGGATTATCTGGTGGCGCATTTCTCGGCCCCCAATAACTCAATTGACTCATATCAGCCACTGGGCGAGGTCTCGTTTAATTTTCCTGGAAGCGGCACCGGATACGAGCGGACGCTGAACATGGCGGACGGCACTGTCTCTGTCGTCGCGGACGGGATTAAGCGCGTCTTCGCCTCCGATTTCGACCGCGATAAGATTTGCGGCCGGTTTACCGCTCCGAATCCTTTTCGGATGATTCTCGCGCTCACTCGCGACTGCGACCCTAAAAGACCGCCACAGGTCGCCTGGGATCCGCAATGCGGTTATGGCAAGCTTTCGGTTACGATTCCCGGCGGAGTGAACGGCACAGTGTTTCTTCGTTTTGAAGCGGATCGACAACCGGACCTGCTTGGGAACATGCTTTTGTTCGACGGCATCGCAGACTTTCGGTTCCAACTTGACTGTGGATGTGGAGAAACTCCGGAAGCCGCGCTTTACGAAGCCCATTTCCCCGGCATTTCGGGTACGGTCGCGGACTGCGCAGGACAATACAAAAAGATTGCGGCCGGGCTCGCTTCGCTTGATGTACCGGGCGCCGACGCAAACGTCCTGGCCGCATTTTCATACGCGCGTCATCTTTTCATCACCGGGTCGACGCGCGGCGACCTGCCGCTCAACCTGCAAGGCAAATGGAACGCCGATCACGAGCCGCCGTGGCAAAGCGACTATCATTTGAACATCAACCTGCAGATGAACTACTGGCCAGCGTGCCGCTTCGGCTTCGGCAGCGCCAACCGGAAGATGCTGGCGTTCTTCGAGCGCGCCGTTCCCGTAGCTCAGACTGCCGCGAAGCGTTTCTGGGGAACGCGCGGAATCTGGATGAGCTGGGCTGTCGATCCGACATGCCGAAGCTCCTACGGGGGAGGTGCGTGGGGCGTCTGGGTCAGCGAAGCCCCGTGGATGGCGCTGCATTTCTACGAGGAGTTCGAGTTTAGCCAAGACATAGATTTTCTCAAAGACCACGCCTATCCGTACCTCCGGGAATGCGCGCTCTTCTACGAGGATTTTATCAAATTCGCACCTGACGGAACCGCGGTGATTTCACCGTCGCAATCTCCGGAAAACCGCTTCGCGGGTGCGGTGAAATACGCGATTTCACTTTGCGAAAACGCGTCAGTCGACATCGAGATCGCCGCTGAGCTTCTTGACGACGCCATTGCAGCCAGTAAGCTCATCGGGGCCGACGCGGCCGAACGCGGCCGTTGGCAAGACCTTCGCAAAAAAATACCCGCACCCGGAATCGGCAGCGACGGACGCCTGCTCGAATGGAACAAGGAGTTGGGCGAGGTCGAGCCTGGACATCGCCACATCTCGCACTTGTTCGGCGTCTGGCCCGGCAGAACGATTACAGCGCGCCGTACGCCGGAGCTTTTCGAGGCAGCGAAGAAATCGCTTGCGTATCGTCTCGCTCATGGCGGAGGTCACACCGGCTGGAGCCGAGCCTGGTGCGCATGCTTCAAAGCGGCTTTCGGCGACGGCAACGGCGCACTTGAGGAATTATCCGCGCTCACGAAGAATCAGTGCTCCGTCTCGCTCATGGATCTGCACCCGTACCGCGGCGATTTTGTCTTTCAGATTGACGGGAATTTCGGCGCGGCGGCGGCTATTTTCGCAATGCTCGCGCAGGATGCCGACGAAGGCGGGATCCGTCTATTGCCGGCTCTTCCCGAAGCTTGGAGAGAATCCGGTTCGGCAAAACGGATCCGTGTCCGCGGCGGCCTTACGTTGGATTTTGACTGGAAGGCCGGCATAATCACGCGTCTCTCCGCAAGTGCGGAGAAGGATGTTTCTGCCCGAGTCATATTGAACGGCGCGGAGCACGATGTAACCCTAAAGGCGTGCGAAACGAAGGTTATTCGGTTTGGCGCACACAAACACTTGTGCGGAAGTTGATTTCTGACGAACCACATCTGATTAACACCATGAACTCCTCCAAAAGGAAATATCTTGTCATTGGCGCGCACCCGGACGACTGCGACATCCGTTTCGGCGGCACCGCACTCAAACTTCTAAAGGCCGGACACGAGGTCTATTTCGTCTCGCTCTGCAATGGCGACTGCGGCCACTTCGACCGCACTCTCACCAACATGCAGATCGCGGACCGCCGCTACGGTGAGACGCAGGCGGCAAAGAGCATCGCGGGCCTCACCGATTACCGCGTCTGGAAAGGGAGCCACGACTGCGAACTGGATGCCTCGGTCGAGAACCGCAAAAGGCTCATCCGCCTTATCCGCGAGATTCGCCCGGACGTCGTTGTCTCGCACCGCACATGCGACTACCACGCCGATCACCGCGCGGCCGCGCAGCTTACACAGGACGCGGCGTACCTGATCGGCGTTCCGATGTTCATGAAGGACTCGCTCGCGACATCGCTCTCGGCGGGCGGCTCGCCCGGAGTCCAGCAGCCTCCCGTCTTCGCCTATCTCTACGACGCATTCACCGATCCGCGTCCGTTCCGTGCCGACGCGATCGTCCCGTTCGATGACGTGGCGGATGAGAAGTGCAAAATGCTCGACTGCCACGTGTCACAAGTCTACGAGTGGCTCGCGTGGGAGGAAGGTTGGAAAGACTTTGATCACACCAAGATGACTTGGGAAGAGAAGCGCCAATATCTCTCCGACACATTCTTCGACAGATTCGCTGCGCGGGGCCAGATCGCCGACAGACTTCGCGAGGTCTATGGCGACGCCGCCGACAGAATCACGCATGCGGAAGTCTTCGAGATCTCGCCATACGGTCGCCGCGTCACCCAAGAACAGTTCCAGGCGATGTTCACGTAAGAAAGGCCGCATAGTGAAGGCCGCGTTCAAAGCTGAATTCTGGACACACCAGACCATCGTCTTCGACTTGGATGAAGATACGACGATCTACCTCGAATACAAACCTGTCGGCTCCAACAAGTGCGCGTTGCTGTTGCCCGACGGCGAGCTGGTCAATCTTCCAGACGAGAACTGCTCATACCATGCAAAGCGGCGTTTCGCAAAGGGCGAGTGCCGCATCCTTCCAGGAATGGGTGGGGGCCTGCTCGCCGGTTACGCCGTCGCCGACGATTTCGAGTACAAGAATGTCCGCGACTACGGCGCGGCCGGCGATGGCGTCACGGACGACACGGAAGCGGTTCAGAAGGCTATCGATGCGGGCGGCCAGGTCTATTTCCCAGGAGGCAATTACCGCACGGGCACACTCTACCTCAAGAGCGATGGCGGCCTCACTCTCGCATGGAACGCCGAGATTATCGGCTCCGACAACATCGCCGACTACAACGCGCCGGACTTCTGCCCGCAGAATTTCACATGCCCGTCCGAGAAGGCAAACGGCGCGCATCTGATCACCGCTGTCGAGCAAAACAACATCACGCTCAACGGCTTCGGCACGATCAACGGCAACCGGCACGCCTTCTTCGACTGGGACAAGGTCGGCGCACTCCGCAACTTCAACTCGACACGCCCATCACAGATGATTTTCATCTGCGAGTGCGAAAACGTCGGCGTCGACGACGTCACACTTATCAACTCGCCATATTGGACGTGCTTCTTCTTCGGCTGCGTCGACGTGAAGGCCGACGGCGTGACAGTTAAGAATTTTCCGCGCGAGGCCTGGAACGGCGACGGCATCGGCATGGATTGCGTCAAAAACGGCTCGGTCACGAACTGCACGATCTTCGCATCCGACGACTGCGTTACGGTTCGCGCTGCGCAAATCAATCATCTTCGACACCACACTCCGGTCTGCGAAAACATCCGTATTTCGAACTGCCGGCTCTTCAACGGGCACTGTGGCGTCCGCGTCGGCGTCGGCACCGGCACAATCCGCGACGTCGTAATCTGCGACTGCTCAACCAAGGACACATATTACGGCATCGGAATTCACAGCGCCTACCTTCCGCAAGGGCACAAGACGATCGGCGTCAACATCGACAACGTCCTCGTCGAGAACATCGACATCGACAGCGGTGCGCCGTTCTACGTCTCAAGCAACGCCAACATGGGCGCGAAGGCGGAGTCCGGCAGCCACGTCCGCAACATCACCTTCCGGCACATCCGCGCCCGCGGCTTCTGGAACGCGCTTATCGAAGGCAACGACGACTACAACGTCACGCGTCTCACCTTCGAGGACGTCGACATCGAGATGTACGGCGGCGACGCGATCGAGCCCAACTTGCCGCAGGAGAAGCGCGTCGACCGTTTCGCCCACCGATATCCGTTCGGTGTGGTGATCCGCAACATCAAGGATGCCGTTTTCCGCGATTTCAACGTCCGGTTCCACCCCCGCGCCTCAAAGCTTTGGCAAAAGGAAATCTGGGTAGACCGATGCATGAATATTGAAATGGATTGATCCTATGGCTGGGAACTGCATGAAGAAACTTAAGCTTATTGAGGTTCTTAAGAATCTTTATATCATAAACCGCAATACATCTCTTATGGCGGCGGTCTTGCTGTCGGTCGCTTCGACCGCCCTCGCGGACAAGGCGCCGACCGGTGTCCGCATCGTCGAAGACTCCGAGCCGCTTTTCGAGATCATCGCGCCCGAGGGATATACCAACGCCGTAAAATTCGCAGTCGAGGATCTGCAGCATTGGATCAAGGAGATTACGGACGCCAAGGCGGACATTCTTCCCGCTCCGTCGGGCACAAAGAAACACGCCATCTACGTCGGCCGCATATTCGCCGAGAAGCTTTTCCCGGAGGACATGAAGGCGCTCGCGGGCTCCGACGGCTACGCGATCCGCTTCATGGACGACAACTTCTACCTCTTCGGCCCGAAGGACCGATCCTGCATCTACGCGACATCACGTTTCATCGAGAACAACACTGATCTAATCTGGGCGCGTCCAAACGAAACGTTCGGCACGGTATTTACAAAGACGAACAATCTCAACATCGTAAAATACGATTATGTCGACCGTCCCGCCTTCCCGCTCCACGGCTGGAACGTGGTCGCAATCCGCAGCGACCTGTCGACTGGCAAATGGGTCTTCCGCAACGGCGGGAACGAAGCGCAGCAGACCGAACCGAAAGGACAAAGCAGATACTTCGACGCCATGACGATGGCCGGCGGACACATCTACTGGTGGATGGCGCATCCAGACAAGTATTTCAAGACACATCCCGAATTCTTCAACTACTCCAAGATGTCACAAAAACGCGAACCAAACACGCTCTGCCTGACGGCTCCCGGCCTCGTCGATCTCGCGGTTTCCAACCTCACGTTCCGCATAAAAGAACTCTATGGCGAAGAGGGGCCTGACACCTTCCACATCGGTTTCCGCGACTCCACGCTCATGTGCCAGTGCGACGACTGCCTTGCGCCGATCAAGCTGAAGGACGGAACGACGATCGAGTGCAAAAGCCTCGATGTCGCAAAAGACTGCCGCTACTACTCGACCCGCTACTACACCTTCATCTCGCAAATCTCCGACGAGCTTCACAAAGTCTTTCCGCGCACGATCTTCGTCGGCTCGGGCTACCTCTACGCCGCGCAACCGCCAGCCTGCGACATCCCCGAATATATGTGGGTCGATTTCTGCCCCATCGGAGGCGTGGACGGACGCCACCCGATTCTCAGCGAAAAGCAGGCACCGGTCTGGTCGGCGCGGCTAAAGGAATGGGCCGTGCGCTTTCCAGGCCGCATCTACTACTACGAATACTGGTGTTCCTACGGAGCGGGACACGCCAGTATCGCGGGCCTCGGCTCATGGCGAGACAAGATGGTTCAGGATATGCGCGACATGAAGCACATCCTAAAGGGCCCTGGCATTTCGTGCGAGCTCACTCCGGACTCCACGCGCAAGTTCTCCAACCACACCATGCAGTCCGAGTGGGACGGCGGAACGGCCTACCGCTGGCTATGCGCCCGCCTCATGTGGGATCCCGATCAGGATCCCGACGCGCTCATCGGCTACTGCCTAAACCGCACGTACCGCGAGGCCGCGCCGGCGATGAAGAAGTTCTACGAGGCACTGAACGTGCACTTCCGCGACCCTACGCGTCCCGGCAGAGGCGGCATCCCCTTCTACGCCACACAACATGCAAAGGACGCGCATGCAGCGATCGAGGAAGCAGAACGGTCCGTCAAGCATCCGACGTCCGCGATTCTCATTCAGCGACTCAAAACCATCTTCATGGAGTGCAAAGCGCTCTCCGCGACCGACACCGTGCCGAAGATGGACAAGGCCGAGCACTACACCGAGCACAATGCCACCTGCTGGGATCCCGTGACATCGCTAGTCCAGAACGACTTCCGCGTGCCGGACTACTTCAACTGGGGCGGGACGTCCGTCCCGTGCCGCGCCACCGAACTCCGCTTCCTTACGGACGGCAAGACGCTTTTCATCCGCTATCAGGCCGACGCCAAGGACTGCGTCCGCCGCCAGAACGCCGCCGGACGCCCGAACGGCGACTACATCTCCATCCGTTTCAACTTCCCCAACCGCCAGTGGCGCACAATCACTTTCGACGGCACGGCGGTCGCCGACTCCGCCACGAACAATGTCGTTCACTACCCCGGCGATCTCGCGGACGGATACGTCGGCGTGCTCGCCGTCCCTCTCGCCGATCTCAAAATCGACATCGAGGATCCCAAGACCTTCCCCGAGATAATTCTCGACCGCCGTTGCTTCGACGGCGAGCGCGCCGAAATATCCACCCTCAAGGGGCGCTTCATCAATGAGACAAGCGGCAAGCTGTGCTTCTAGCGATCAGAAAAGACAAGAAATGAAGAAGATTTTTAAAACAAGTTTGCACGTCCACTCACTTACGTGCGTCTTTATACTTTTGTTTGTCACTAGAATCGCTGCATCGGCCCCCTCGCCCGCTTTCGCTGCACCCGCTTCCGAGATTTTCGGCGACAAGTTCGCACAGATGTCCGTGACGAACTATCTCAGTCGTTTCAATACGAAGTACACCTCGTTCGTCACGAACGACGTGGGCGAGAAGGCGATTTCGTCCTCGGATGGCGGCTTCTCGTTCCGCAATGTCGACGTGAGTGAGCGCACGAAATACCGCTTCATCTTAAACGCCTCCAGACGCGGCGGCGCGGACCTCGCCGCGAGCATATCGCAACAGACCGCCCTTTTTGGACGTAACGGCAGCACACCGCAGGCCGAGATCTATTTCTATGACACCGACGGCAAGGAGCTTCCAAGGGGCCTGATACTTCCCCAGTCGATCTACTCCGAAACGAACGAGGAGTACAACCTCGTCTTCCACACTCCCGACAGATGCGCGGCGCTCTCGCTGCACATAAACAATCCAAGGGACAATGCCGTCACGATCTCCGACGTCCGGTTCGGCCCGGACACTATCGAAAAGACGATCAACGTGAATCCCGATTTCTCGCTCGGCATCTACAACTACTGCGGAGTGGTCGGCGGCAACGACAACGTCATACGAATGGTGAGGGACAAGGACGGACGCATCGCGTTCCACACCGGCTTCTACTGCCACACCGCGGCGTTCCCGGTGACGCCCGGCAAGACGTACAAAGTCGAGATGGAGGGATGCGGCTTCTACAAGAACCGTTTCGATTCGTTCATCATCTTCGATTTCAAGGGCAAGCCGTCCGTGACGCAGGGGCTTCCGCGAGTCTCAAGAAACAGCAAGAAAGACCCCACCTCGGAAATGCACTACGAGTTCACCGCCTACGACGACATGACATGGGCGCATTTCTGGATCTACAACGCCACCCTTTATCGCATACAAGTCACCGAAAATGATTAGACGGAGAACGTATCTTGCATAAAATGTCAAACCTCAACGACAAAACGAGGTAGCGACCTATTCCAGCTTTTTGCCGCTGAACCTGCGCGCGTCGGTCGCGAACACGCGCTCTAGTACAGAAATCAGAAATCAGGTGCCCCGGAATATGGTTGCAAACCTGCCGGAATACGGTATGCTGGTTTCCCATCGGCGGGAGTATCCGCCCTAGCGGGCGCGGGGCGCTTAACGTTTTTAAGTAGGCCTGTAGGTTACAGGCAAACGGCATCCGGTCGACTCTTATCCCCGCCCCTGGGCCAGCAAATGGGATGCTTGTGAAAACACGTTTTCTTGTTGTTGGTTTTGGATTCATGGGGCAGACACATGCCGGTAGTATTTTGCGCTGCAAAGATGCCGAGCTTGTAGGCATCGTCAACAGATCGTCCCCGCTCGTACGGCTGGCGACAGTTGGCGGTAATCGTCCGACAGAACCACTTGATCCCGTGGTGATTGCGTCCATTCCGCATTTCACCGATTTGGACCACGCGATTGCCGAGTCGGGCGCGGACGCTTGTTTCGTCGCTCTTCCGACAAAACACCACTGCGATGCGACGATCAAGGCACTTGAAAGCGGCATGCATGTTTTCGTTGAGAAGCCGTTCGGCATTCGTCATGAGGAGTGTGCGGGAATGATAGCTGCGGCGGAGACGTCGGGCAAAGTACTCGCGGTCGGCTATTTAACTCGCTTCGCTCCGGAGAACAAGATTGTGCACCAGGCCTTCCGTTCCGCTTCCTGCGGGAAACCGCTGTTCGCGCTGTTTCAACGCTGGACAGGCATGCCCGACTGGGGAAGCTGGAAAGATCCAGAGTTTGTGAAAGAGTGTGGTGGCGGAATTCTCGACCTGATGTCGCACGACATCGATTTCGTACGCTTCTGCTTCGGCGAACCCGAGAGCGTTACCATCGATCCGGATGTGTCAAAAGCATTCCCGAACAATGCTGTCTGTGCCGGACTGCACTACGCGGGCTTCGACGTGAAGGTGCAGGGCGGCTTTGTTTCGCCGTCGAGCTTCCCATTCAGGAAAAGTATGGACGTATGGTTCGAGAATGCCTCGTTCAGCGGCACCGGCGGCAACCTCACCCGATGCAACGCGGATGGCGTCCATCAAGTGGATATTCCCAAAACGAACAACTACGTCGCGGAACTGAACGGCTTTTTAAAAGCCGTGCGGACGGGCGACCGCGCGGATATCTGCAGCGGCGCGGATGCCGCAAAAACTATCGACCTTTGCCTGAAGATTCGCGAGCTCGCGAATTAATTCTGAATGTAGCTAATTATTATAACTGACGAAATGCGGAAATGGTGACGTAGTTGATTAGAAACGCGCTAGCGGAGTCTTTGTCATGAGCCAGCTAATTTTTCACATCAACTTCAACTGCATCGCGCTTAAGGCTGAAACCGTGCGCGGTCTTGTCCGCGACGCCGCGCGTCTCGGCTACGACGCCATCCTCTGGGAAATAGAGGACAAGGTACGCCTCGATACCTGCCCCGCGGCTATCGACCGCGACGCCATCGCGAAAGACGAGTTCAAATCGATTCTTGCCGAGGCGAGCTCGCTCGGTCTGAAGGCGATTCCACTTCTTCAGACATTCGGCCATGCGGAGTGCATCCTTTTCCATGAGGAATACGCGCATCTGCGCGAACTTCCTGACGTCAAGTCATGCTACTGCGTCTCCAAACCAGAGACTCGCGAGTTTCTCAAGAAGATGGTCTCCGAGTATCTCGATATTTTTGGCGACATCGAGTACTTCCATCTCGGCGGGGACGAGGCGTATTATTTCGGCAAGTGTCCGTTCTGCTCTGAACGCAACAGGATGGGGCTTTACTCCGAACATCTTAACGCCGTCTCGGAGGAAATCCGCGCGCGCTGCATCCGCCCGGTTATCTGGCACGACATGATCGTCAGGAACGACGCCGACACGAACCTCATTCCCCGCGACTACATTGTCTGCGACTGGGACTACATGGAAGGTTGTCCGTCACGCCAGAAACCGGAACGCTTCCCTAACACCAGGCGCCTGCGCTCGCTCGGCTTCGACGTCATGTTCGCCTCCGCATCGCAGTGCGGCGGCGACGACCCGTTCATACCGTACTACGACCTCCACACCGCCAACATGCGCGCCGGAGCGGTTCAAGGACGGTCGGAAGGCATACTCGGCAACATCGTCACGTCATGGTCCGTCCGCGGCGCGCTCAAGACGCTCCAGGTTCCGGAACTGGAGTACGCGGCCCGTGTCTTCAAAGGAAACGACGATGCCGGCTTCTCTCTCCGCACCGAAGTTTTCGAAAGCCACTTCGGTCTTCCCTGGGAAACCGTGTTGGATCTCGCCGCCTGGAACTGGCGTCTCTACCTTCTCCACGGCATCTGCTGGTCGGGCTATCAATACACCGTACCGCCGCCGGCCGGGCTTCTCGCCAAGTTTCAGAAGAACAATAAGGAGGGTGTCCCTGAAATGAAGCAGATGATCAAGGAGGATCTGCCGAGGATTCTCAGGGACATTAGACGCGGCATCGCAGCGGCGGAAAACGCCGCTGCGATGACACCCGCCGGCTCGCTCCTCGTCGAGGCCGCGAAGATCAAGCT
>CAYRPP010000004.1:0-20362 GCA_964426115.1 uncultured Lentisphaerales bacterium
GGCCTGGCCGCATACGCGGTGGCCGCGGATACGAATGCTACGGACAAGGCCAAGGCGGGCATTGAGCGGGTGACGGATGCCGGCAAGTATGCGTTCGTCTTGTTCCATCGCGGAGACGAGGGGCTTGCGGGGGTGCGCGATGTGGTGAAGAAGGCGGAGGCCGAGGCCAAGAACCGGGCGGAGACCGTGGAGGTGGATGTCGCCGACCCCAGTGTCGGGGAAACGGTTCGGAACTATGATGTGAACCGGGCGCCTTTGCCGCTGGTGCTGGTGATCGCGCCGAACGGGGCGGTGACGGGCGGTGTGCCGAGCCCTGGGGAGCCTGGGGCGCTGACGGAATCCTTGATGGGACCGAAGGGTGCCGCATGCCTGAAGACGCTCCAGGATGGTAAGGTCGTAGTTATCTGCGTGCAGAACGGCAGCAGCAAGAACGCGGAAGCCGCGACAAAGGCGGTGGCGGCATTCAAGGAAGACAAGAGGATCTCGGGGTTCGCGGAGTCGGTTGTGGTTGACCCTTCGGATTCGGCGGAACAGGGTTTCCTCTCCAAGTTGCGCGTTGACCCGAAGAACCAAAGGGCTACGACCTTGCTGGTAACGCCGCCTGGGCGAATCGTGGGCACATATACCAACAACGTTACAGTCGAGGCGATGTTCGCCGACTTGGCGCGTTCCATGTCGGGTGCCACGTGCGGCGGCGGGGGCTGCGGACCTGCTTCTGGCGGGTGCCGGTAGGGATGGCTTGTCTCGGAACGAAAGAAGGGGAATTCATGACCAAGTGCAGGAGCGATCGGATTCGGGAAGGTGTACGGAAACGCTATGCCGGGATTGCGGCGGGCGGAAAGAGCGGGTGCGGGTGTACGTCCTCTTGCTGTTCGCCGAAAACGACGTCGGCCAAGGCTCAGTCGGCAAAGCTCGGGTACTCGAAGAAGGACCTGGAGGTGGTGCCGGACGGAGCAAATCTGGGGCTGGGCTGCGGGAATCCGCAGGCGATTGCCGCGCTCAAGAAGGGCGAAGTCGTGCTGGATCTGGGCGCCGGCGGGGGTTTCGACTGCTTCCTGGCCGCGAGGCAAGTCGGGCCACGCGGGCGGGTGATCGGCGTCGACATGACGCCGGAGATGGTCGCCAAGGCACGCGAGAATGCGCGGAAGGGGCGGTTCAGGAACGTCGAGTTCCGCCTTGGTGAGATCGAACACCTTCCAGTGGCCGACTCCAGCGTCGACGTGATTCTCTCCAACTGTGTGATCAATCTCTCGCCAGACAAGGAGCAAGTGTACCGCGAGGCGTTTCGGGTGCTCAAACCCGGTGGCCGTCTCGCCATTTCGGATGTGGTGGCCATCAAACCGATCCCGAAAGCCGTGCGCGACGACATGGACCAGCATTCCGGGTGCGTTTCAGGGGCGCTGCAGGTGTGCAAGCTGGAACGCATTCTACAGGATACCGGGTTCCGCGCTGTCTGCGTGAGTATGAAAGAGGAAAGTGTGGAATTCATTCGGGACTGGTTCCCCGGCAGCGGTATCGAGCAGTTTGTCCGGTCGGCGTATATTCAGGGGCGGGTGGCGAAGATTCGCCAGATGCGTTAAGCTCTGGGCATGCTGTTAGGCGCCGTGCCGACGGTGCCATCAGGAGCATCACGGATGAGTACTAATACCCGTCGCCAAGTTCTGGCCCTGCTTGTCTGGGTGGCGTTTACCTTCAGCGCCACAGCCACCAGCGTGTTCATCGCCACCGGCGACTGGTATGCCGGCTTGGTTAAGCCGGCCTGGCACCCGCCCGCGTGGCTTTTCGGGCCGGTTTGGACCATCCTCTACGCCCTGATGGGCATCGCTGCCTGGCGGGTCTGGCGCGAGGGTGGCTGGCGTGTCCAGCCGTGGCCGCTCGGACTATATCTGGCGCAATGGACGCTGAACGCGCTCTGGACGCCGTTGTTCTTCGGCTTGCACCGGCCCGGACTGGCCTTTGCCGAGATCATTGCGCTCGATCTGGCTGTGTTCGCCACGCTCATCGCCTTCTGGCACGTCAAACGCCTGGCTGGAGCGCTTCTCGTGCCGTATCTGCTTTGGGTGGCGTTTGCCACCGTGCTGAACGGCACCATCTGGTTGCTTAACGCATGATCAGGCAGCATTCCTCCCTGTTTCGCGCGTTAGAAAGGAATCCGGCGCCGGTCTCGTGAATGTCCTTAACTGCGTCTAATGACGCCTGAAACAGTTCACGCTTGCGCGAATGCCAACAAATTGGTATTGTAATACCACATTACGGAACGACCGGCCAGCCGATGGCCGGAGGGACGCGATGGATTAGGGGGAAAGCGCCATGAGCTGGGACTGCCCGCATCAACACGGCCGGGATCTGATGTGCTCGCTGCGCAGGCGCGTGTGCGAGCCTCTGGCCAAGGGCTGTGTCCTGGCAGGGCGGTTTCTCCCGGCTGGCGGCAGGAAGGAGCAGACGATGAAACAAAAACCTGATGCCAAGTCGGCCGGCCGACCGGCGGACGACATACGCGCCGACGGGACCGTCGCCGACCTGGTGCTGGCCCATCCGGCGCTCCGGCCCGTTTTGGAGCGGCTGGGCATCGACTATTGTTGCGGGGGCCGGAAGCCGTTCGCGCAGGCGGTACTCGACGCCGGACACGATTTGCCGACAGTACTGGGCGTCTGCCGCAGGACGCTCCAGGCGCCGTCCGGCGCTTCCACCGCGGCCGACTGGCCCCGCGCCTCGGTGACGGAACTGGCCGACCATATCATCTCCACCCATCACACCTTCACCCGAGCAAAGCTCGCGCGGATAGACGAGTTGCTGGCCCGGGTGCAGCGGGCGCACGCGGCAGCCCACGGCGCGTTGCTGGAGCAGGTGAGAGGCATCTTCGATGGCCTGCGCGCCGAGCTCGAGCCGCACCTGGACAAGGAGGAACAAGTCCTTTTCCCTGCAATCCGGGCGATCGACGGTTATCTGGCGGGCCGCAACGCATGGCCAGTAATCCATTGCGGCAGCCTGGTCAACCCGATACGCCAGATGGAGGCGGAGCACGATTCGGCCGGGGCCGCGCTGGCGCGCCTGCGCGAGCTCACCAGCAGCTACCAGGCACCGGACGACGCCTGCCCCACGTTCCATGCGCTTTATGAGGCGCTGCCCGCGCTGGAATCCGATCTGCACGAGCACATCCACCTGGAGAACAACATCCTCTTCCCGCGGAGCATCGAGCAGGAAGAGCGCATGTATAAGGCGTAAGCGCCGGAAAGGCAGGCTGGAAAGGCCATGAGCAGCAAATCCGGACGCAAAGTGGTGATCGTCGGCGCCGGCGACGTGGGGGCATCTTTCGCCTATGCCCTAGCGCAGTCTGGACTGGCGGAGACCATCGTCCTGGTCGACCTTAACGACAACCTGGCCCGGGGCCAGGCCCTGGATCTGGCCCACGGCCTGCCTTTCCTGCCTCCCGTTGACATCCGAGCCGGCACGGCGGAGGATTACGCCGACGCGGCCTTGATCGTCATCACCGCCGGAGCGCGGCAGCGTCCGGGCGAGTCGCGCCTCGGCCTGCTGGGCCGCAACGCGGCCATCATCGCGGGCATCATGGACGAGATTGTCGCGCGCGGTTCACTCGCCATCGTGGTCGTCGTCAGCAATCCGGTCGACATCCTGACGCATGTGGCGCTGCGCCGCTCGGGCTGGCCGCGGCAACGGGTCTTCGGCTCGGGCACGGTGCTGGACAGCGCGCGCTTCCGCTACCTGCTGAGCCGGCACTGCCGGGTCGATGCGCGCAACGTGCATGCCTACATCCTCGGCGAGCATGGCGACAGCGAGGTGGCCGCCTGGTCGATGACGCACGTGGCGGGGATGCCGATCACCGACTACTGCGCGGTCTGCGGGCGGTGCAGCGGGTGGGAGCTGGCAAAGGAGGAGATCGTGAAGCAGGTGCGCGAATCCGCCTACCACATCATCGGCTACAAGGGCTCGACCTGCTACGGCATCGGCCTGGCGCTGGTGCGGATCGCGGGCGCTGTGCTGCGCAACGAGCGCAGCGTGCTGACGGTATCGAGCCTGATGGACGGCGCTTTTGGCCTGCGTGACGTCACGCTCAGCGTCCCCTGCATCGTCGGCGCCCAGGGCATCGAACAGATTGTCACCGGCAGGTTGACAGACGGGGAGATGGACTCCCTGAAACAGTCGGCGGACGTCCTGCGACAGACACTGTCCGCGCTGGATGCGGTCGGCAGCGATTCCGTGTCCCATGCAACCTGAAGGGAGAACAGCGATGACCATCATCCTGGAGGGAAGGCGTTTGAGTGAGAACCACAGAAAGGGAGGAATGACGATGAAACGAGGAATCAGGCGGTTGCCGGAGTGTTGCCGGTGCTGGCTATGCTTGCCCCGTCGGCGGGGTGGGCGCACTGCGACACGATGAACGTCCCGGTTATTCCGGAAGCCAGGAAGAATAAGGACAAGAGCGTGGAGGCCGGCCGCGAGTTCGTGGAGGCCTACGTGATCTACACGCACTATGTCGAGGGCATCCACATCGCGATCATGTCCGCCGGCGGCCACGGTCATGCCGAGGCGCCTACGGCGGGGCATGCCGCGGACGCGGAGTCCAGACCCACGCCCATTGAACGATCAGAACTGACATGGCGGGGGATTCGCCCGGGAGGCAGCCGCACGCGATCGTGCCCGTTGTTTCCGTAAGCAAGTGACGGCACTTCGGCCCCATGAGCACATAAGAACAGAGCGACAGGATGAACACGCCCACACAGCCCGAGTCATCGCGAGCCTACACGGAAGGCGCTACCGTGACTTCATCCCGGCGCTCAGGCGCTGGCAGGAGATCAATATATGGATTCATCAGCGCACTTTGACTATACTATCGGTGCAGGATTCGGAAAAACTGTCGTAGGCTTGCGAGCAGGTCGAGGCCGAGGAGGGTGAAATATGAACGGTACCACCATTACGGCGAAGACAGAGCTCTTCCATATGTCGGATTTGTCACCCGTTTTCCACCTTGCAATACTTGCCCTGCTTTCGGGGTGCGCTGGAAGTTCCATTCAATCCGAGCGTGCCGCTCGCGGCGACCTGGCCGCGGTTACTTCACGTTACCGCCCGGGTGATGCCAAACCCGAGTTGCCCGCGCTCACCAAGGACTCCGGCATTGCGGACTACCTGCGCTTTGCCATGTTCAACAATCCGAGGATCGAAGCGGCCTACTACGACTGGGCCGCCAGCGTTGAGAACATTACCGTCGCCCGTTCACTGCCCGACCCGCGGCTGACGTTCGCAGCAGATGTGGCGGGCATGATCGCTTCGGCCATGGCGGGGCTGATGGTGGACCTGCCCGGCCCGGGCAAGCTCCGCGCCTCCGGGAATGTCGCCGCCGCGGAGAGCCGAGACAGATACTACGCTTTCGAGATGGAGGTGCTCCGCACTGCCTTCGCAGTCAAGAGCGCATACTACCGGCTACAGTTTCTGGAAGGCAACATTCATGTGCAGCGGGATACTCTCAAGCTGCTCGGTGATCTTGAGCAACTGGCCCGAGTGCAGAATGCGGCCGGGCGTGTGACGCTCCAGGACGTACTGCGTTCGCAGATCGAGCAGGAGCAGCTCAAGACCAGAATCGAAAACCTGGAGGATTCAAGAAGCACGTTGCGGGCCGAACTCGAGTCCGCACTTGGCCTGGGATCGGAAGACGCCGACATGCCAATGCCAGAGGAATTCACCTCGTCGGGGGAAACCCCTGATCACGAGAAAATCCTTGAAATCGCCCTGCGCCGCAATCCTGTCATTCAGCAGATGGCGGCCGAAGTAAGGCAGTCGCAAGCCATGCTCGACCTGGCCCGAAAGGCGGGCGTCCCGGACTTCACCATCGGCATCGAGGCCGATTTCAAGGCCAATCCGACCATGTGGACGCCCTCGGCGAGCGTGACGTTGCCGATTTGGCGCGACAAGATCGCGGCCCAGATCGCGGGCGGACAGGCCGGGAAGCGTGCCGGCGAGGCGCGGCTGAGCAGCGCACAGGTGCAGCTTGCAGCGGAACTCGCCGCCATGCTCTATATGTACCGCGAAAGCGTCCGCAACACGGAGCTGCTCGATGGCCGGCTCATTCCCAAAGGGCGGCTATCGCTGGCAGCCGCCCGCACCGGCTATGCGAACGGCAAATCCGGGTTTCTCGATGTTATTGAAGGCTATCGACAGCTTCTTGGGTTTGATTTGGCGCTCATCGAGGCGCGCACCCAGAAGGAACTGGCGCTGGCGTCGCTTTCCCTGCTGATAGCCGGCACGCCACCGCAGGGCAGCCCGACCCTGCCGCCAGAGGAGCGTTCCAGCCAATCCAAGCAGAAGGAGGACTCGAAGTGAAACGGAAAACGGCCATTGCCGGCTGCATAGGTGTCCTGCTCGTCGCCCTTGTGGTCGGCTTCCTTTTCGGCCGATGGACAGGCCGATCCCACGGCGGTGCCGCTAATGACCGCACGGGTGCGGAAGCCGAGCAAGTATACACGTGCTCCATGCACCCGCAGGTGCGGATGAACCGGCCGGGCAAGTGTCCGATCTGCGAGATGCCATTGATACCGGCAAGCGTGGCACCATCCGCGGAAGGTGCGACACCCGTGTTGGCGCTTTCGGACCACGCCTTGGCGATGGCAAGCGTGGAGACGACCCAGGTCACCTATCGGGAAATGAGCCGCGACCTGCGGGCCGTGGGCAAGATACAGTACAGCGAACCCTCGCTTGCGACCGTCACGGCGCGGGTGGACGGCTATGCTGAGAAGCTGTTTGTCAACGTGACGGGAGTGACCATCAAGTCTGGCGATCATCTGGTTGAAGTCTACAGTCCCGATCTCCTGGTTGCGGAGCAGGAACTGCTGATCGCCCTGCGGGATGAGGCCTCCGGCCCGCTGGTCGAGAGCGCGAAGGTCAAGTTGCGCAACTGGGGGCTGACGGACAAACAGATCAACGACCTGATTGTCTCGAGGAAGATCGCCGACCGGGTGACGCTCTATTCGCCCATTACCGGCACTGTCATCGAGAAGATGATCATCGAGAACAGCGCCTTCAAGGCGGGCGACGCCCTCTATCGGATCGCCAATCTTGATACGGTATGGGTCTATCTGGACATCTACGAGTCCGATCTTGCCTGGGTACGCTACGGGCAAAAGGTGGAACTCTCGGCCGAGTCATACCCGGGACAGGTCTTTACCGGCATGGTCACCTTCGTGGAGCCGGTGCTCAACGAGCAGACGAGGACGATCCGGGTTCCGGTCCATGTCGTGAACAAGCGCCACGCTCTCAAGCCGGGGATGTACGTAAGTGCGGTCATCAAGGCTGTCCTGGGGCCGGATGGCGAGGCCGCTCCCACGGGTATTGAAGGCCAGTTCACGTGCCCGATGCACCCACAGGTTGTGATGGCCGACGCGGGCTCGTGCCCGATGTGCAACATGCCTCTTGAACAGATACCGGGTGGCGGCGCACGCAAGGCGCACGATCATGATTCTCCGGCGCAAACACAGACGGATCGGTATGCCTGCCCGATGAAATGCGAAGGCGACAAGACCTATGATGCGCCCGGCAACTGCCCGGTCTGCCACATGAAGCTCGACAAGGTCGCTCCACCGGCCGTGCCGGACAAGACGGCGCGCAAGGGCCTGCTCGCCGTGCCGGTCGGGGCGGTTCTGGACAGCGGCACAAGAAAAATCGTGTACGTCGAGAAGGGACGTGGAACGTTCGAGCCGCGCGAAGTCACGCTCGGGCCCCGTAGCGGCGGGTACTTTCCGGTTCTCAAGGGGCTGGCCGAGGGCGAGCGCGTGGTGGCACGCGGAGGATTCCTCATCGACAGCCAGTTCCAGGTCACGGGGCACCCAAGTCTGTACTATCCTGGCGGTCTTCACGCTACCGTGGGGCATCAGCACGGCGGAACGGAAAACGCCCCGGATTCCGGGACGCCTGCGAAACAGCCGACGCCCGATAGACCGGCAACTCCGCCGGCCGGCGACCATATCCATTAGCGGGGGGACACAGTATGGTCAATACCATCATCCGCTGGTGCCTCAAGAACATCTTTCTCATGGTGCTGCTGATCGTTGCGCTCTGCAGCGCAGGCTACTGGGCCATCATGCGCACGCCGGTGGACGCGCTTCCAGACATCGGCGAGAAGCAGGTTATCGTGTACGCCGACTGGCCGGGGCGAAGCCCGCAGGACGTGGACGATCAGGTGACCTACCCGCTCACGACCAGCCTGACGGGAACCCCCGGCGTGAAAGCCATCCGCTCGATGTCGGGTTTCGGTTTCTCGATGGTTTTCGTTATCTTCAAGGACGAGGTCGACTACTATTGGGCGCGGTCCCGGGTGCTTGAACGCGCCAACGTCGCACAGCAGCGTCTCCCCGTGGGCGTGGTGCCGGTTCTCGGTCCCGACGCCACGGCCCTTGGCCAGGTATATTGGTATACCGTCGAAGGCGAGGGCTTTGACCTGGCCGAGCTTCGTTCGATCCAGGACTGGTATGTCCGCTACCAGGTGCAGTCGGTCGACGGCGTGAGCGAGGTCGCCAGCATCGGCGGTTTCGTGAAGCAGTATCAGATCGACCTGCATCCCGACAAGATGCGTGCCCACCGCGTGACGCTCATGGACGTGTTCGAGGCCGTCCGCAAGAGCAACATCGACGTGGGGGCCAAGGTGGTCGAGAACGGCGGTTCGGAGTTTTTCATCCGAGGCGTGGGATTCATCAAGACAATGGACGACCTGGAGAAGATCGTCATCCGCCAAGAGGGCGGCTCTCCGGTCTTTGTCGGGAACGTCGCGACCGTGCAGATGGGGCCGGACTTCAGGCGCGGGGCGCTCGACAAGGGCGGCGGCGAGGCCGTGGGCGGCGTGGTGCTCATGCGCTACGGCGAGAACCCGCGCGAGGTTATCCGGCGCGTCAAGGAAAAGATCGCCCAACTGGAGCCCGGCCTGCCGGGCAAGACGCTTGCGGATGGCCGTGCTTCCAAGGTGAGGATCGTGCCCTTCTATGACCGCACGACCATCGTGGAGGAAACCATCGACACGTTGAAAACGGCGCTCTTCGAGGAAGCGATCCTCGCCAGCCTTGTCGTGGTCTTCTTCCTGCTGCACCTCCGCACAACCGTTACCGTGCTGCCGACGCTCCCTCTCGCGCTGGCGGGATCGTTCATCCTGATGTATCTCTTCGGCGTCGATAGCAACATCATGTCGCTGGCGGGGCTGGCCATCGCCATCGGCGACGTGTCCGACATGGGCATCATCATGTCGGAGAACATCTATCGCCGCTTGGCCGGCGCCACCGAGGACGAGAAGCGGGAGAAGGGGTATTTCGGAATCGTTTACGACGGTGCAACCGAAGTCGGCGGGGCGATCGTGACCGCTGTCAGCAACACCATCGTATCGTTCATCCCCGTCTTCTTACTGACCGGCCAGGAGGGCAGGCTCTTCCGGCCGCTGGCGTTCGCCAAGACCTTTGCCATCGGGGCGTCGGTCGTGCTGGCGGTCACGGTGGTCCCGTTCCTCTGTTACCTGCTCTTCCGGCCGGTGAAGTGGCGTGCGCGCGTCACGCTTGCGGTCGCGGTGGTCTGCGGGGCGCTGGCCGTGTATGCCACGCATGCCGTCTTCGCGTGGGGTTTTGCCGCTCCAGGCGGTCACGGCTGGCTGATATCCATCGCCGCGGGTGTCGGTATCGCCCTCTGCGTCGTCCGCATGACCCGGGAGAAGTTTGTATCCCTAGAGGACAACCGCGTCTCCCGCGCGATCGCGAGAATCTATACCCCGGCGCTGCACTGGGTCTTGAACCATAAGAGGACTTTCATGGTCGCCCCCTTGATTGTTCTCTTCGTCGGATTGACGATATGGCTTGGTGTTCATCGCACGCTTTATCCGCTGGAATGGTCTGTGAACCTGTTAGCCAAGGAGAAGGCCTCGCCCGATCTCAAGCGGATGATGTATGAACTTCCCGGAGCGGACGTTGCCAGGCCGCTCCTGGAACTGGATCAACTCCGCATGCAACGCGTCCGCGACAAGCAGGGCTTTGAGCGCTCCCGCCTCCTCTTCAGGCGGCAGGACAAGGCCGAACGCGACGCCGAAACCGTTGCCGGACTGACCGTCGTCCGTGAAAGGCGCATTCTTCCCGGCATTGGGCGCGAGTTCATGCCGCCGATTGACGAGGGATCCTTCCTTTACATGCCCTCGTTGTTGCCCCAGGCGGCGCTCTCCGAAGTGGTCGCGGTCAACAGCAGACAGGACATGGCGATCGCCAGCGTGCCGGAAGTGGAGAGCGTGGTAGGCAAGGTCGGCCGGGCGGACTCGGCGCTCGATCCCGCCCCAATCGGCATGATCGAAACCATCGTGACCCTCAAGCCGGAGACCGAGTGGCGAACGGTTCATGTCGACCGCGTCTTCTCCGGTTGGCCGGGGTGGTTAAAGGCCCCGTTGACATGGATATGGACGGAGAGGCGTCGCATCACCAAGGACGAGATACTTTCCGAGCTACAGGCGAAGACGGCCATTCCCGGTGTCCTGCCGACTTGGCTTCAGCCCATTCAGACGCGGCTCGTGATGCTCCAGACGGGGTTCCGGGCGATGATGGGCGTCAAGATATATGGCAGCGATCTGCGGGAGATAGAGCGGATAGGCCTCGAGATGGAGCAGCTCCTTCACGAGGTGCCGGGCGCCACCGACATCGTGGCGGACCGCATCGTTGGCAAGCCCTACCTGCAGGTCGAGATCGACCGCGGCCGCATGGCGAGGTACGGAGTAAATATCCGGGACGTGCAGGACGTGATCGAAACGGCCCTGGGCGGCGTGAACATCATGGAATCGATCGAGGGCCGGGAACGCTATCCCATCCGCATTCGTCTGGCGCGGGACTTCCGCGAGGATCTCGAGGCCATCCAGCGGATAAACATCCCCTCTTCGTCCGGCGCGCAGGTGCCGTTGGCGCAGTTGGCGGCGATCAAGACGGTGCTTGGTCCGCAGGAGATCAAGGGGGAGCGCGGGCTCCTGGTCGGGTACGTCACAATGAACACCCGCGACCGGGACGAGGTCTCGGTGGTTCAGGACGCCGAAGCCTTGTTGCGGCAGGCAGTTGGGGACGGACGCGTTAGCTTGCCTCCCGGCTACTACTGGGAGTGGTCGGGACAATTCGAGAACCAGGTGCGCGCCATGTCCCGCATGCGGATTCTCGTTCCGGTCACACTTGGCATCATGTTCGTGATGTTGTACCTCGGTTTCGCCCGGTGGTGGATCGCCCCCGTCATCTTCTTCGGAGTGCTGGTGTCGGCTTCCGGCGGCTTTATCATGCTGGGCCTCTGGGGGGCGAATCTCTCGGTTGCCGTGTGGGTGGGGTTCATGGTGCTCTTCGGCGTTGTCGACGACGACGGCGTGGTGATGGCCACCTATCTGGAAGGCTTGTTCAGGGAACGCACCTTCGCCTCCGTGCAGGAGATCCGCTGGGCCGTGCTGGAAGCGGGGCTCAAGCGCATCCGGCCGTGCCTGATGACCACGGCGACGACGGTCATCGGTCTCATGCCAATCTTCTGGGCAACCGGCCGCGGCGCGGATGTCATGAAGCCGATGGCCATCCCGTCGGTCGGCGGCATGGCGATCTCCTTGATCACGCTCTTCATCGTTCCATGCATGTTTTCGGCCGTCGAGGAATGGAAGTGGAAGCGGAGCCAGCGTGGCAAAGTCCTTCCATGACCCTGCATCATCGTGCGCGAACGACGCAAGCAGTCATCTGCGCGGTCAAGCATGGTGGCGGAGGTATGACGGCCAAGGCGACGTTCCCTGGCGCTCGACGGAGGGAGAGGCGATGAAGAACATCCGGCGCGAAGTCTATTTCTCGGGGCAGGTGCAGGGGGTGGGCTTGCGCTACACGGCCATGCGGCTGGCCACGGATCTGAATGTGACCGGGTTTGTCCGCAACTTGCCCGACGGGCGCGTGCAACTGGTCGCGGAGGGCGCATGCGGCGAGATCGACCGGCTGCTTGACGGCATCCGCGATGCGCTGGGTAATTATATCCGGCAGGCGGCAATCACCGACACCACGCCTACCGGCGAATTTCATGGTTTCGGCGTGCGGTGAATCGGCGGAGCTGATGCAGGATCGGCAGAAGGGGGGAGTAGGATCGGTCGACAGCGCGGATCGGATGGCGCGGACGGGAGGCGGCGGAGAAGTCCGCTTCAGGTGCGCGGTGGAGTTGGGAGATCGTGCGTGCCGACACCCCGGAAAAGCCCGGCCGTCGATGGAGGCCTGCGGGATCGATGTCTACCTGACCGCACGGAACAACGTCTACCCGATCGAGATCGACCGGAACCGCCGATGCCCCCAGAACTACTACGGGCTCGTGCTGCTCGGCATGGGTAGCATGTGGGGTAGCGTGTGCCCCGGAATACGGTTGCACGCCTGCCGGAATACTGTATGCTGGGTTCCCGTCTGCCGGGAGGATCCGCCCTCTTGGGGGCGTGGCGCTTGGCGGCGCCGCGGTTGTTGTTGTTTTGTAGGCCTGTAGGTTCCAGGTAAACGGTTTCCTGGCCGACTCTTTTTTGCGCCCGTGGGCAGGCCATGGGATGCTAGTGTTAAGGATACAGGAGTAAACATTTGAGCTACGACATCTATACCGGCGAAATCGAGAAGTACAGAAGGCAGATTCTCGAAGCCGAGAGGCGCATTTGGTTCAATCCCGAGCCCGGATACAAGGAGTGGAAGACACACGCCTATCTGAAAGGAATCTACGAGGGACTGGGATACACTGTCCGCGAGGCGGGCAATATTCCCGGCTTCTGCGTCGATATCGAGACCGGACGTCCCGGACCCCGCATCGCGGTTTTCGGCGAGCTCGACTCGCTCATCGTTCCGACGCATCCGGAGTGCGACAAAGCAACCGGCGCCGTCCATTCCTGCGGACACAACTGCCAGTCGGCCGCGCTGTACGGCGTCGCGGCGGCGTTAAAGGCTCCCGGAGCGCTCGACGCGCTCTGCGGCGCAATCCGGCTCATCGCCGTTCCCGCCGAGGAGGGCATTGATATTGGCTACCGCAACGAGCTCAGGAAACAGGACGTGATCCGCTACATAGCCGGAAAACAGGAATTCATGTACCGCGGCTTCTTGGACGGCGTCGACATCGCCTTCATGATACATACGGGACAGAAAGACTGCGGTTTCAGCTACGGCCGCGGACAGAACGGCACGTTCATCAAAACGGCCGTTTTCAAAGGTAAGAGCGCGCATGCCGGCAGCGCGCCGTGGAACGGCAGAAACGCCCTCTATGCCGCGACGAACGCGATTCTCGCGGCGAACTCCCTGCGTGAGACATTCAAGGACGACGACACGATCCGCTTCCACCCGATTATTACGGAAGGCGGCTCGTCCGTAAACTCGATTCCCGACTGCGTGAAAGTTGAAAGCTACGTTCGCGGAGGCTCACTGGCCGCGATGAAGGACGCCAACGAAAAGATCAACCGAGCCTTTGCCGGTGCCGCGGCTGCTATGGACTGTGAGCTGGAGCTTCATGATATCGTCAGCTATCATCCGAACCAGAACGACCTCAATCTGGGCGAGGTGCTGTGCGATGCCGCCAAATTATTCCTCGGCGCCAAAGCCTCATACGGCGGCTATTGGGGGACCGGCAGCACCGACATGGGCGATATCTCGAGTGTTATCCCCTCGCTTCATCCGTACGTCGGCGGCGCTGTTGGAGCGACGCATTCATCAGAGTATTTCATCGTCGACCCGGAGAGTGCATGTGTGACAAGCGCGAAAATTCAGAGTGTAGCGCTCGCGATGCTTCTCGAAGTCGGCGCGGTTCGTGCGAAAAAGATAATCGCAGAGAAGCACACCGTCTATTCCTCAATAAAGGAATATTTCGCGGCTGTCGACGCCACCAACACGGATGTCGACGCCGTCACCAGAAACCCGGACGGCACAATCACGCTCAAGTTCAAATAGGAGATCGGAAAAGGGTACTCCGTAAAACAAGACTCACTAGCATCCCATAGGCTTCCCGCGGGCAGTCGGCGGGAAGATGCTGACCGGGCGGCCGTTTGCCTGTAACCTACAGGCATGAAAAAGAAAACACCGCGGCGCCGCCAAGCGCCTCGCGCCCGCGAGGGCGGACCGACCCGGCCAGCGAAGAGTCAGCATACCGTGTTCCGGCAGGTTTGCAACCAGATTCCGGCGCACATGATCGCCAAGCTCAGCCGGCAATTCAAGATCGACGCGCGGATCTTTTCGGCGGCAAGCCACGTGTTCTCGCTGCTCTACGGGCATGCCGCGCACGCCCTGAGCCTGAATGACATCTGCGACGCGCTGATGGTGCACGAGCCCGAGTTCCTGGGGGTACGGGGAGCGACCCCGCCGGCACGCAACACGTTCTCCAACGCCAACCGTACCGGCCTGTACTTTACGAGAAACAGCCCTGTCTGCCCGGTTTCGAGGCCTTTTCGAGTCGGCCTGTGGGACAGCATGGGTAATTCAGCATCATAATGCAGGCCGTTATTCCCAACGCCTCGCTAAATTCCAGCATACGCTTCTGGCCGAAACCCGCTCCGACGCTGAAATTCTCCCGTGTATACAGGGAAATCGCGCCCGAGTCTGCTGTCCGCGGGGAGCCTATGGGATGCTAGTGATTTATCCTCACTCTTCCAACTGCCTCGAAACATGCTGGCATAGCTCTTGCTGCATCGATCTCGGCTATGCTGTCCACGTTCATGCGCCTCGTGCCGATGCACCGCACAACCGACATACGTCCCGGCTACAAACTTTTCAAGCACACTGTAGGGTCCACGCTTCTTTTGGCCGCCGTCATGGGGTTCGCGGAGCACTTCGGCTGGATCTGGCTGGACGGACTAAATGCCTGCACTTCGCTCTTCGTCCGCGCTGTTGAACTCGGCGCGGCGGTCATCGCAGGCAAGATCGTTTACGCGGCGCTTCCCGCAGTCCTGAATCGCGACGCCCTCCGCAGACTTCTTCGCAGAAGGTGCTGACCTTTCTGCAACAGTTTTTTATGGCAAGATATTCAAAATTAACCGCATTCATGGCGGTTTTTCTTTTCAGTGCAGATGTGTTTTCGACAAGTCTTGCACTTGCCACCAATGCGCTACTTGAACTAACGCCCGATAATGCGGGCGAGTTTACCTACGTCGTGAATCCGACGCGCGAAAGCGTGGCGGCGCTCCGCGCCTCCGGCAAAAAGCCGCTCGTCGAGTCTTTCGAGTTCGCAGACGAAGCGCCGGCGATGACGAACTGGGCGGAAAACGCCTGTGCCGTTGCGTTCGTGCAGCCTCCGCGTGCGCACCTTCTGCACACATGGAAACTCCTCGGTGTAAAAATACTCAAGACGGTTCGCTTCGAACCAGAAGGTTCCGCCGACCATTTCCGTCGCGAAGCCTCGTTTCTCGCCTATCAGGGCGGCGCAGACGGCCTCTGGCTTCCCAATGCGGAGAACCTCCCCGAAAGCTGGGAACGCGCCCTTGACGAAGCGCGCGAAGACTGGCGGATCATGGTTTATCTGAAGAACCTCGCCGACAAAGCCGCCGCTAATGAAAACAGCCTGGTCTGGATCGAAGCCAGGCGCATAAACTACTGGTTCGGCTGGATGCCCGCCGCCTGGGAAAATTGCGATACCCTCCGCCTTGAGTGTGTCGCCTATGCGAAACGACTTGAGCAACTTCTCGGCATGCCCGAATCGAATCTTGAAGTCAAACGCCCTGATGCAATCGAACCGCAGGAACTCGAATTCATACCTTACAGCGACTGGCCGGAACGTCCTGTGCAAAAGCAAATGATGAAACTCGGCGACACCGTTACGTTTGACGGCGGTCTCTCATTCACCGGCGGCAAATCCGGTTTCTCAATAACATTCTCGCACACAAACGGACCCTCGCTCAAGCCATGGTCCATGCCCGGCGGAACACTTGATTTCCGCCTTTACATACAGGGCGAGAAGCCCGGCACCTTCCTCCCGTACCGCTACCATTGCGACATGGATCCGCAGTGGCGCGGCACGCGCGCTCCAGCTACCGGACGCGAAGGTTCACTCTTCGGTATCGACGAGCGCTTCCGCCCATTCTCCATAGCCTACGGAGTCGGCAATCCGCGCGTATGGGTCTGGCCGCGTCTCCGCGACTACACG
Source organism: uncultured Lentisphaerales bacterium (assembly GCA_964426115.1). Lineage (GTDB taxonomy): Bacteria > Verrucomicrobiota > Kiritimatiellia > RFP12 > JAAYLN01 > JAAYLN01. The sequence goes on from CAYRPP010000004.1 coordinate 16,117, forward strand.
CCGTTCTACCCGAATCCCCGTCCTAGCTTCTCCGTGCAGGGCAATAAAGAAGGCGGCTGGCGCGCGACACTTACATTCAGCTGGCTCTCGTTCTACGGGCACTGGCCAATGATGGGTGACGGAAAGAGCGATATCTGGTTTGTCGGTCTTGAGAAGGATCCATTCACCGGCGGCCCGGTTGCGGGACGCATTCTCTGGCCGCGCGGCTCGAACAACAATTTCAGGAAATTCGCAGAGACTATGACGACCGCCGAAATGACCGGCCTCTATAAGGAAGAACTTGATCGCACCCGCACCATGTGGACGACCGCAGGTGCCGAAAGCGGCTACCCGTTCGCGAAGACGGAGAGGCCGACATTTCAGCGCTATGACAAGGAAGGCGACTCGATGTTCTTTAACCGGCTCGTACAGCCTATTGTCGACGCCAACGACAATGCATGGCAGCTCATCTGGACCGACAAGGAACACAAGAACCCCAAGTTCAACCAGCAGTCCGACCGCGTCAAAATGCTCATCTGGCAGCACCTCGGGCGCATGCTCTATATGTCCTACAACGTCGGACTTCTCCGCCGCGACTATCTTGAAAGGCGATATGCGGGCGACGAACCCCCCGAGCCCGTGAAGAAAGTGGATCTAAGCCGGGTGAAAGCACCCGACGAACCCGACGTCGATTTCGACGATGGCGCCATACAGCTTGACGATAAGGAGTTTTAGTCTTGAATGCCGCATCACTTCTTATCGGCGCTGCGTTCTCCCTCTGGTGGGTCGATCCCTACGGCGATGTTCCGTATCTTCCCGACAACCCACCGGCCGGAGGAATTGTCACAAACTCACTCGGATGCGCAGCGGCCAGGGGCGAGTTCGAAACGATTTCATTCTCCGTAAAACCCGAACGCGACATGGAGAAGGTTGACTTTGTCCCCTCCGAGCTCACTGGTCCCGACGGATATGTCATTCCCGCTTCGGCCGCAGACTTCGCGCTAGTCAAAGTCTGGTACCGCGCCGACGGCCGCTGGCGGACAAGCTGGGCCGGTAATACCGGCAAACCGGAACTTATCAACAACCTCGTCATCCACGATGACGCTCTCGTCCGGGTCGTCGAAACCAACGATGTCGCCAAGCGCACAATCCTCCTCCGCGTCGACTACCCTGAAGGTCCCGCATATATAGACATGCGCAAGCATGGCGGGGCCGGAAGCCCGTTCAACCACTCGATGCACCCGGTTGTCGATCCGAAGAAGTTTGTCCCGTTCGACCTCAGGAAAGACCGTTTCCAGCAGTACTGGTTCACATGGAAGATTCCCGTTGATGCCAGACCCGGCCTCTACAAGGGCAAACTTGGCGTAAAGGAAAACAGCAGCCACCTTGGGGACATTCCCGTGGAAGTCGAAGTTTATCCATTCACCCTACCTTACGCCCGTACTCACTACGACACAACGCAGCCCTTCATCTCCGCATGGATGGGCACGCCTTCCGTCGCATCAGAACTCAGGGGTTCCAAACAGATGGCCGTTGCGGAACGCAAAGTCCGCGGCATCTACCGCTCGCTTGCCGATCATAACTGCCACTGTCCGAGCGGTCCCGGAACTTTCAGCAGCAACTCTACCGACGACCTCAACGTCCGTTCGCTTATCATGATGCGCCAGGAGGGCATGGCCTGTCGGCTGCTCATCAACGGCCCTGCATTCGACTGGGAATATTGCTGGGCCGAGGGCGGCGACAGAAGTCCCGCGGGCTTCGTCAAGGCGACCAACCGCTATGACCGGCTGGTTCAGACGCAGGGCGAAGTCTACGACCAATACCTCGGCCACCGCAACTGCTACTTCTCAAGTGCCGACGAATGCGGCACCTGGTTCAACCGCACCAGCTATCCTTTCTGGGCCATATTACACAAACACGGTTTCAACGCCTGGACCGACTACGGCGACGACCGCGACATTTCCTGGAGCGTCGGCATGAACGACGTCCCAGCTTCGGCGCGCCATACAAGTTCATGGAACTGGCACAAAGGCGGGGCGAAAGCCGTCACATACGCCGGCCCCTTTACAGGCCCTGCCGACCCCGACATCTGGCGCCGCACCAAGGGCCTCCGCTACTACTATGCCGATTTCGACGGACACCACGAATATTGCTTCTCGCCCGGCGAAAACCCCTGGAACGATTTTGCATTCCGTGGCTCATACAGCCAGTTCCAGATGGTCTATCCCGCCTATGACGGTCTTATTTCCACAATCGCGTGGGAAGGTGTCCGCGAAGGTCTCGACGACATCCGCTATCTGTCTCTCCTCCGCATGAGATGCGAAGCGGCGCTCGATTCCGTCAAGCCCGATGTACAGGCGCTTGGCCGCAAGCACCTCGTCTGGATGGACTCCCAGGACCCGGAATTGATCATCGACCTCTTCGCTTTCCGCCGCGAAGTAGCACGCCGCGCAATCGAACTTATTGGCGCTGTCGGCGCACAGCCGCCTGAGGCACCGCTTATTCCCGCATCCGAACTGCCGCCGCTTTCATACGAGGATATTGATCCCGCCGACGCAGACCATGCGAAACTCGCCGAAGACTTTACGAAAAAAGACCGTTACGATCTTGCCATCCCGATGTGGGAAATGGTCCGCACGAACGAGTCGCAACCACCTGCGATGCGCTTTGAAGCCGCCACTAAGGAAGCTGGTTTACTCAGCACCATTCTCCGCCGCGATGACGCCGTCAAGGTGATCGACGCCACGATTTCAATGCCCGACCTCAAAAACGCGCAGCGCGTAAAACTGCTCCTCCAACGTGCGAGGATCATGATGACCAGCCGGATATTCGAGGAGGAATTCACCCTGCCGCAGCTTGGCGACGCGGCCGAGGTCATCGGAGACGCCCTGCGACGCCCCGGAGCATCGGAAGGCGAACGATACGGCGCAATCCAGAAGATTGTTGACGCTTTCCTTGCGGGTCAGCATCCTACGCAGGCCATTGCGTTTGTTGAGGCGAGATTTGAAGACGTGCCGATGAGAAACAACGAGAAATGCCAGCTCTACCAGAGTCTAGCAACGGCATACATTCAGCTTGCAAACTGGGATAAAGCGGCAAAGATGTACCGTCTCGCCCGCTTATGCGGTTCCATACGGGACCGCAACGTACTCAAGACAGAAGGCTGGGTTGCCGAACAGCGCGAAGACTGGGAAACCGCCGTCATCTGCTACAGCGACGAATCGCGTATGTACGGCCGCGAAGAAAAAGCGCTCAAGAACAACTGCGTCAGACGTTTGAGCAGAGTAATGGGCAAACTTGCCGCCCAAAACCGCAGCATGGACTTGATCGGCATCGACGGCGCTACGTTCCTCGATCTCGACGAGTAGTCATCCGCCAAGGACATCGCGGATTTGCGTAGTTAGCCCGAAAGTAAGCGTCAGAATGGCAACAGTTACAGGTATCCGTTAGCTGGCACCCAAAACCAGCCGCGTGCGGGCACCTGAAAACCCGCCACCAAACCGAAGGGTTTTGCCGGGTAGAATGGGCTCCGAAAAGAGCCTTCTACGATGGCGATCAGAAAGGCTTGCCACACTGCGCCCCCACAACTCCCGTTGTTTCCGCAAATCGAGGATTCCCGCAATCGGGCGGACGTGGCGCTCGCGGACCGGATCGCGCCCCCGGTCGGTGCGCGGCAGAAACAGGAGCGCCTTCTGGATGTCCGGCGCGAGCTGCAGCAGGTTCATGATCTGGGTGACGCGGGCGCGGCTGACGTTGCCCAGCCGCGCCAGCCAGGTCGGCCTGATCGTCGATCTCGCCATCTTTGTGCATGCCCGGCTGGCGTTGCCGATGGGCGACCGCGGCTGCTTCTCGCTCTTCGGGCGCGCTGCCGGGGCGCACCGGCTCCTGGCGGAGCAACTCACCGCCGAGTACCGGGTGCGGACCGAGGGGCGCGGCCGCGTGGTCGACGAGTGGCGCATGCGGCCGGAGGCCCAGGACAACCACTGGCTCGACGGCCTGGTGGGCTGCGCCGTGGCCGCGTCGATCCAGGGGGCGGTGCTGCCGGGCACGGATGCCAAAGCCGCGCCGGCCAGGGCGCCGATGAAACTTTCGGAACTGCGGAGGAGCAAACGGTGATGGACACGGCTGACAGGACGGGAGATGGGAACGGGAACCGGGGCATCGCGTGCCCGGCTTGCGGATGCAGGCATTTCCGGGTGCTCTACACCCGTGGCGCCCTGGGTGGCCGCCTGCTGCGCCGCCGGGAGTGCCGCCACTGCGGGCGGCG
>CAYRPP010000005.1:0-20158 GCA_964426115.1 uncultured Lentisphaerales bacterium
ACGCCCGGAATCTCCTGCAGCAGGAGATTCTCGCGTCCGGCGAAGAAATTGGGCGCCGGCGCGGCGCCCAGCGCGGCCGCGGCGAGGCAGCCCGCCAGCAGGGCGCGGCTGCGCTTCCGTGCGGTGCCGGTGTTCAGGAGTTGCATGGGGACGCCTCTGTCAGCGGCGCGACCGTTTGCAGCAGGAGGTATTCGACGCCGCCCCGGCGCAGCCGCGTCACCGTGCGCGTGGCGCCGAATTGGAGCACCTCGCTTGCTTCGGTGGCCAGCGGGACGGGGGTACGCAGGTCCAGACGGCTCTCGACCAGCGCCGCGCAACCATCGAGGCGATGGAGCCAGAGCGACAGATGGTTGCCGGGTGCGCCGTCGGGGGCGAGCTGCAGCAAGCCGTTGGCCCGCGCGACGACGTCGGCGGTCCACAGCGGCTGCCAGGCGTCGGTTCCCACGGGACGCGAGACGAGCACCACACGGACGATCAGCGGCTCGCCCGCCGCCGTCTCGTCGGCCACACCCAGTTCCGTCTGGTCGCCGCTCTCGGCGATCCATTGCAGGTTGGAGCCGAAGAGCCGCTCGGTTTCGCGGAAGACGCGAGAGACCGTCCGGCGGCGGTTCGCGAAGCGCGCGCGCTCCTGGCGCAGCAGGGCCGACAGTGGGTCGGCCGTCGGCACCAGCGCGTGCCAGACGGCGGCGGCGATGAGCGTGGCGGCCACGCCTGCGGCAAACCAGAGGACGCGGTGGTGCACATGGAACGGTGTCCGGCGCCGGCGGGGCGGTGTTTGGCGGGCATCGCCGCCGGTGCACGCTCCGGCGGCCTGCAGGATACGGGCCGTCAGCCGCTGCCCGGCAGCAGCATCGGGTTGCTGGCGCTGCGACCAGTCGCGTACAAGTTTGTCAATCGGCTCGTTCATGTTAATTCCATGGAACCCTGCCTGCCGAGTTCCACCCGGAGCCGCTGGCGCGCCCGGTACAGGCGCCAGCGCAGTGTGGCGAAATTGCAGCGGCAGGCGGTCGCCGCTTCCCGCTCGCTCAACCCCTGGATGGCGACCAAGGCGAGGGCGGCGCGCTGCTCCGGCGGCAGCAACTTCATGGCGGCGGTGATCAGGCGGTCCAATTCCGAGGCCTCGGCCTGCCGAGGGGGAGTGCGATCCTCGCGATCCGGCGCTTCATCCGGCGGATCGACTGCCGACAGCCGGACGCGAAGCCGGTTCCGCTGGCGGAGGAAGCTCAGCGCGGTGTTGACCGCCACACGGTAGCGCCAGGTGGTGAAGGCGGCCTGTCCCCGGAAGGTATCCAGCCCCGAAATGATGCGCAGCATCGCCTCCTGGGTGACATCGTCGGCATCGGCTTCGTTAAGCACGAGCGCGTGGATGACGGATCGGACAGGTTTCATGTGCCGGTTCACGAAAACCTCGAGTATGGCGGGATCACCCGAAGAACGGTAGTCTGCAATCAGTTGCAGGTCTGTTGGCTCCGAATCGTTCAAACTCCGAACCTTTCCGTCATGATAGACGCCGCAGGATGCCGGAATGTTTGCGAACTTTTTTTAGCGCCTGCGCCCGGCCGCGTCGAGAGGATTGAAATGGCGCACGGTGGTCCGGTGCTTGCGCCAGAACTTGTCGAAAGCCTCGCCGAACTCCTGCATGTCGATGCCGGCAAAAGCGGCGCGGGTGGCGGCTACGCCGTCGCCCGTCGCCGCGATGGTCTCCAGGTAGCGTTCAATGATCGGCTCGTAGATCCGCATGCGGCGCCCCGGCACCCCCTTGCGCAGGAAATAGACCAAAGCCCACGCCGTGGTGTAGTTCAGCATCCGCTCGCGGTTGTCGCCATCGTAAAAAGCGGCACTGTCGGCACGGAGTATCTGCGGCAGCCTGCGTGTGACCACGTCGAGGTCGTTGAGAAGATCGCTTAGGCGGCCACCCTCGGGAAAGCTGATCTTTCCCCGATTGTCGATTTCGGCAGCCTCGCAAAGGCAGGCGTGCCCCTCGTTGAACCACATGGCGTGTTCTGCGCCGCGGCCGGCGCGGGAAAGATACTGGTGAAATCCCTCGTGGCGGATGATCCGCATGGTTTCCCTGCGGTCGTCCCCCTGCCACAACACCACCAGCTCGCGGCGCATGGGGTGCCAGATGCCGCTGCTCCATTCATATTCGTGTCCGACATACCTGCGGTAGGCTTCGGCATCCTCGTAAATCCGCACGATGCCGATGTCTTCATTGTCAGCGATGGGAGGGACGAGACGGGTGCAGGCCGCGTGCATGGCGGGCATGGTGGTCTGGAGCTCTTTGACAAGCGCCCGTCCCGCCGAGCTGCGGATGTCCGAGAGGATGATGTGGTCGGGAGTGTCGGCGTACCACCAGCCCCGCATGTTGGCAATGCTCTTGCGGGCGGCGTCGCGCCCGGGATGGTCTGGGAGCTTGTCGGCCGCCTTGCGGTCGGCGCGCGACAGCGGCGTCAGCTCAGAGGCTTGATTGCGGCCCGCGCCGGATGGGCGGCCCGCCGACGGGATGGCGGCGACATCGCCGAGAAATTGCGTTTCGAAATTCATGCGCACCTTGTCGGGAGGAGCGCCGTCGCCGATCACGAGCACGGCGCAGCACCAGCCGGAGGGTTCCTGCCGCCGGTTCAGGTTGCGGTTTCGGACGCGGAAGGTGTAGATGAGCGTGTTGCGCTCGCGGGTGGGGAAGAAAAGGGCTTGCGTGAGATTCATTCCCGTCCGGAGCGGCACGTGCTGCCCGGGCACGGTGCCGGCAAAGTCGGCCACCCATGACGCCAGTGCCGCCGCATCCTCGGGATCCAGCCGCGCGGCGGGATCGGCGAGCGCCCGGTCAAAGTCCTCGCGCGCCACATGGCCGGTTTGCGTGGCGATCACCGGCAGCCGGTGGGTGGCGCGCCCGAGGATCATGCGGTTGCCCCAGGCATCGCGCCACTGGCCGGCATGCTGGGTGGAGTACCAGAGCTCGCGGGTATCGAAGAGCTCGCGGGTGAAGCTCTCATCGCCGCGGGTGAAGGTGTAGGTGTACGTCCGGTGCGGCGGCAACGGTTCCGGCGAGGACTCGGCGGGGGTGCGAAAGCGCAGGCCGAGGGCGGAAAAGTCGGTGGCGGAACGGAAGGCCAGCGGCGCCGCCCCGGCGGCCGCGGCGATCATGATTATGCATGCGGTTACGGCTGTTGGTGTTGGTCGCCACAAAGCGGACACCCTGCGGTGCGACGCGCTCAGTGGTTTTTCGGATGATCTCGTACTAACCCGTGACATGGGGGCGGTGAAGAACACCACCAGTATATTGAAATTCAAGTAATCCGCCAGCGACCTTTTTTTGCCGCTGCTGAATAATCTGGAACTCAGGAAATGTCCATTTTTGGGATGCGTTTGCCCCGCGGGTTCAGATGCTCCGGTTCAGATGCTCCGGTTGCTTCGGCAGACGGGAAAGTATATCATACCGGCGCTTGCAGGCTTTCTGCGACACCACATGCGCGCGCACAGTGCCACAGCGCGCGCGGGTTTCCGGGGCAACCTCTCACGCATGCTGATCAACACCATGGGCGCGAAAGCGCCGCAGGACGCCACCGTGCTTTTCGACGGCGCATCGCTGGACAACTGGATCAAGAGGGACGGCACGCCGGCCGCATGGCAGGTGGGCGACGGCGCCATTCAGGTGGTTCCCGGCTCGGGCGACATCTGCACGCGCGAGGTCTTCGCCGACCACTTCCTGCATCTGGAGTTCCGGCTCTCCGACATGCCCGCGGCCACCGGCCAGGGCAAGTCCAACAGCGGCGTCTTCGTGCAGGGCCGCTACGAACTGCAGGTGCTCGACAGTTCGGGATGGGCCAGGCCCGGCATGGGCGACTGCGGCGCCGTCTACGACCAGTACGCGCCGCTGACGAACGCCTGCCGGCCGGCCCTCCAGTGGCAGGCCTACGACGTGATCTTCCGCGCGCCCCGCTGCGAGGGCAAGGTGGTCAAGGAGCGCGCGCGGCTCACCGTGCTGCTCAACGGCGTCGTCATCCACAACAACGTGGAGCTTTCGGGGGTGACCGGCGCCCCGTCCGACACCAACGTGCAGCTTCCCGGCCATCTGCGCCTGCAGGACCACGGCAACATCGTCTGGTACCGCAACATCTGGGTTACGCCCCTGCCGCGTGAGGGTTCGGACACCTACGGACCGCAGTGAGGCACCGCACTTGCTGCACGTCGTTGCCACGCCGATAGGTAACCTGGGCGACCTGACCCCGCGCGCCCGCGAGGCGCTCGCCGCCGCGGAGCTCATCGCCTGCGAGGACACGCGGCGGACCTGGGCGCTCCTTAGCGCGCACCAGATCGCCCGGCCGCGCATGCTCTCCTACCGCGAGGGACGCGAGGAGTCGGCTGGAAACCAGATCCTGGCGGCCCTGCGCGAGGGGCGCGCGGTGGTGCTCTGCTCGGACGGGGGCTATCCCGGCATCAGCGATCCCGGCTACCGCCTCGTGCGGCTGGTCGTCGAGGCCGGCCTGCCCTTCGATGTCCTGCCCGGCGCCTGCGCCATCGATCTGGCGCTGATCCATTCCGGGCTGCCGACCTCGAGCTTCACCTTCAAGGGCTTTCCGCCGCGCAAGCCCGGCGCCCTGCACCGCTTCTTCGAGGAGGAGCGCGGGGCGGCGCACACGCTGGTGATCTACGAGTCTCCCTTCCGCGTGGGGCCGACCCTCGCCGCCGCGCACGAGGTGCTGGGCGACCGCCAGGCCGCCGTGTGCATCGAGCTGACCAAGCAGTTCGAGCGCGTCGCACGCGGCTGGCTCTCAGAACTGGCCGCCGCCTTCGCGGACAAGCCGGTCAAGGGCGAGGTGGCCATCGTCATCGCCGGCAATCACCCGAAATTCATCCGCGCCTCTTGAGGTCCAGCGCCAGCAGGCGCGCCGTCTCCTCCGCGCAGGCGCGGACCCGCTCGACCGCCCCGACCGAGGGGTTGTCCGGGTCGAAGAATCCATGGGCCACGGGCGCGACGGCCGCGATGCCCGCCGCATGCACCGCGTCGTAGCCGTCGCCCAGACAGCCGCAGATGGCGATGACGGGAATGCCCAGCCGACGCGCGACGGCGGCGACGCCCACCGGGGTCTTGCCGTTGACCGTCTGCGCGTCGAGCCGTCCCTCGCCGGTGACGACCAGGATGCAACCCTTGAGCCGCCGTTCGAGACCCACGGCCTCGGCCACCAACTCGACGCCCCGTCCGAGCCGCGCGCCGCAGAAGGCCAGCAGTCCGAAGCCCAGACCGCCCGCCGCGCCCGCGCCCGGTTGCCGGTCGAGCCCCGCCGTTTCGGGATATTGCCCGGCCATGACGCGGGCCAGCCGCTCCAGGCCGGCATCGAGCTGCCGAACCTGAGCCGGCGTGGCGCCCTTCTGCGGACCGTAGACGGCCGCGGCGCCCGACGCTCCGCAGAGGGGGTTGGTCACGTCGCAGGCGACCTGCAGGCGCACGCTGACCAGGCGCGGGTCGAGGCCTGCCAGATCGATGCGATGGAGCCGGTGCAGGTCGCCGCCGCCGGGCGCCAGCGGCCGGCCCTGGCGGTCGAGAAAACGCGCGCCGAGCGCCGAAGCCATGCCGGTGCCGCCGTCGTTGGTCGCGCTGCCGCCGATGCCCAGCAGCAGCGTCCGCGCACCCCCGTCGAGGGCATGGCGGATCAGGTCGCCCGTGCCGAGGGTCGAGGTGCGCCGGGGATCGCGCTCGCCGGGACGCAGTAGTGGAAGTCCGCTGGCCGCGGCCATCTCGATGACCGCCAGGCGCCGCCGCGCGTCGCGCGCGTAGGCCGCGCGTATGGTGCGTCCGAGGGGATCGCGCACGCGGGCCGCGACCCGCGCGGCGCCCGTTGCGGCGGACCACGCGTCCACCGTGCCCTCGCCGCCGTCAGCCATGGGGATGAGCCGGCAGCGGACGGCGGGCCAGCCGCGGCGGAAACCATCGGCCATGGCCGCTGCCGCCTCGGCGGCGGAAAGCGCCCCCTTGAAGGAGTCGGGCGCGATGGCGATGACGGGTCTGGCGCACGGCATGGTGTGCTCCCTGTGGCTGGCGGCCGTCGGTTATTCCGCCGGCGGCGGTGGCGGTGGATTGGATGGCAGGCGGATTTTGAAGGCCACATCGCTGCTGACCGGCGGCAGGCGGATGTGGAGTGTCGCGTTCTCGGCGCGCTCGTCCCTTTGCTGGATGATCCGCCCCGTACCGGTGTCGTAAAACGCAGTCCGGTAGACAGTGTTCGAGCAGCCGCTCCACGTCAGCGTCAGGTTCTCCAGAGGCTGGTCGAGCGGCTCGCCGTGGCGCACGAAGCAGGGGCGGATGAAGAGCCAGCCGAGCGCCTGCGTGGGCGTGGCCATCGCCACGTGGTCGAGCTGTTCCGCGGGGATAGGGAGATCGCCTGCGAAGGCCGCCCGCAGTCGGACGGGCTGGAAGGCCGGATCGCGGCGGTCGACGTCCTCCATGAAGCGCGCGATGGCCGTGTACATCGGGTAGAGGTCCTGCTCCTCGATCACCTGCCACCACCAGAAGAGCGGCGTGCCCGCCAGCGGCGTGCAGACCGAGGACCAGAGGGCGGCGTGCAGCTCCCGCTTCAGGTGGCTGACGCCGGCCCCCATCGAGGAGCCGCCGAACTCCGTGATCAGGACGGGTTTCCGGTAGGCCTTGTAATGCTCGGCCGTCTCGCGCACGAGGTTGACGATCTGGAGCGGGTTGTCGCTGAAGTGGTAGGCGTCGATGCCGCAGTGGTCGAGCTGCGGCAACTGGGCCAGTTCGGGGCTGGTGATGCGGTAGTCACCCGAGAGGTGGGTGGTGACGAGGTGGCGGTTGGGGTCGATGGCGTGGAGATAGTCGCCCATCTGCCGGTGCCATTCGATCACCCGCGGGTCGCTCTGCGGCGGCGGCTTCGCGCCATGGGCGCCGACGAGGTCGAGCTCGCTCCAGAGCTCCCAGGCGAAGATGGTGGCGTCCCAGCCCCAGCGCGCCACGATGTAGCGGATGATCTGGCGCTGCAGGTCGAGCGCGCGGGCGCTGGAGAAGAACTGCATGGGGTCGTCCGCGGGCAGGAAGCCGCCGCGGACGGTGTTGTAGGGACTGTCGGCCCATTCGGCGTCGTAGCCCAGTCCCGCGCGTCCATGGTTGTTGAGCACGAGGTTGATCCGCAGGCGCGACTCGCGCGCCCAGCGCAGCACCTCGTCCAACTCCCACGCGTTGCCGAGGTGGTAGTCGCCCAGGCCGTGGTAGCCGGGCGAGACGGTCGACCATTCCAGCCCGAGCGACCACTGGCACATCCAGACCTCGGCCAGGGTCTCCCCCGCCGCGCTCATGTTGCGGAAGTAGCGCTGGTAGGCGGAGGTGCCCTCGGGATGGCGGAAGCGCCAGGGGAACTGCTCGTCCATGCGCGTGTCGAAAGGCGAACGCGTGTTGTGACCGATCGGGAAGAAGGGGCTGCCGTCGTCCAGTTCGAAGCAACGCCAGTCCCTGGGAGACACACGCGCGAACCGGGGCCCCGAGGAAGCGCGTGCCTCGAAGGCGCCAGGGGTTGAGGTGGCCGTGCCGTCCCGGTCGCGCGCCGTGATCACGTAGCGGTGGAGGCCGGGCGTTCGTGGGGTGTAGCGCACGCGCCACTCGGGACGCCCCTGAGGAACCAGTTGCTCGCCGACCGCGTCAACGAGGCGGAAGTAGTCCTGCATGTAGAAGCCGTGGACTCTGTTGGTGCGCCCTTCCGGCGTCTCGATGAGGGCCGTCACGTCGATGGCCGCGGGATCGAATGGATTGCGATAGCGGTCGGGCAGCTCGAAACGCAGTTCGAAGAGGCCGTAGCAGGGGATGCTGAGGCTGTTCGGGCGCACGTTGCGGACGGCGGGCGGCGTCGCGGCGCGGTTGGTGGCGAGGAGGGCCGTGTCGACCACCTGGCACGTCCCCGTGTAGGCCTCGTTCAGGGAGAAGATGCGCAGGCCGACCATCTGGGGCGCGAGCCGGACGCGGTAGTTCCAGACGAGGTGGTGCCCGACCGGGCTCCAGTCCGGCGCCTCGGCGGTGAAATCGAAGGACCATCCGTTGGTGCCGGGATGCAACGGCTCGGGGTGCAGCTTCTGGAACCAGTGCCCGTCGCGGTCCTTCATGAAGGCCATGAGCTGGGCGCTCCGGGGGGCCTCCGCGGGCCAGACGAGATGTCCCGCGATGGCGTGCCCGTCGGCCCAGGCGGCCGTCTGCGGCGCATGTAGGAAGAGATCGCGCTGGCCTGGGAGCGCAATGGTGTCCGACCATTCTGCGCGCGCGTCGGCGAGATAGTTGGTGCGCGAGATCCGCAGCGGTTGGCGCACGGGCGCCTCCGGCGCGGCGCGCGACAAGCATGCGCCGACTAGCAGGACGGCCAGCAGGCTCCGCATCGCCGGGCGGCCGGCCGGAGGGCGGCAGGGCCGCTGAGCGGAGGATGTGGTGGTTTGGGTGCGCATGGGGCTCGTAATGGTTCCAGTGGCTTACACGCCGCTGGCGAGATTTCAGCACCTATCATGCCAGAATTGAGCACAATTTTCCACTGTCTGGCACGTTATTAAGTTCTGTATGCATGGGCATGGGCTTCTTGGCTGGCCGGGCGGCCGGCCAGGCCCGCATGCGGACACGGGAGAGATTCACATGGACAAGACACGTTTCATTCTGACAGGCATCACGGCCGTCCTGTTCGCCGTTTCCATGGGATTGGCCGAGGAGGGCGCCGCGCCGGCCGAGAAGAAGGCCAAGGCGGGCGGGGGCAAGGATGCCGTTTTCGCCGCGGCGGACACGAATGTCGACGGCGTGCTTTCTCTGGAAGAGTTCACCGCCATGGAAGCCAAGCGCCTGGAGGCCCGCAAGGCGCGCATGGGCGACAAGTTCGATGCCGCGAAGGCCGCCAAGATGCCGACGCCCGAGGCGCGCTTCAAGAAGCTCGACAAGGATGCCAGCGGCACGCTGACGAAGGAGGAGTTCTTCGCCGGCGCGGCGGCCAAGCCCCGTCCCAAGCGCAAGGCCGAGGCGGCGCAGGACGCGGCGGTGGGCGCCGTCCAGTAATTCTTCGCGTCATCATGCGCTGAGATCCGGTGGACAGGCTCAACCGGCCTGACGGCCTGTCCATCAAATGCGCCTGCCCCGGAACTGCGAGGGTGGAGCAGCAACCTGTCGCCGTTTAGGGGCTTGTACCCGTGTGTTTCCGTTTGGTATGTTTTTCGAACCTCAACACGGGGCAAGAAAGGCGGCGGCGTGCCGATAGACACCGAATGCGTGTTGGCGATCGAGGCCGGCGGAACCAAATGCGAGGCGCTGCTGATGACGGTCGATGGCGCGGCGCTCGGGTTCCACGCCGTGTATCCCGAAGTTGTTTCGGGAGCAGGCGGACTTGGCAACGGCCGCGAGGGCGCCGCAGCGTTGCAGGCGGTAAGGGGCGCGCTGCAGACATTCAATCCTGAAGGCACCCTGCACCTGGTTTTCGGCGGCTGTCTGCTGGCCAGCGAAATCCGCCAATGCCTGCGGGCCGGACGGGTGCTGCTCTGGTTGGCCGGCGAGGCGGATTCGGCGCTTGCATGGGCCGGCGTTGAAGAGGGACTGGTGGCGCTGTCGGGCACCGGGGCCTTCGGGCATCTGCGCGCCAAGGGCGCGCGCTGGCATGCCGACGGGTTGGGTCCGCTCATCGGCGACCATGGCAGTGCCTACCAGATCGGACGCGCGGGACTGCGTGCGGCCCTCCGTCCGGGCGCGCGCACGGCGTTGCGCGCGGAGCTGGCCGGGATCGCCGGCGTCTCCGCGCCGGGCGCCCTGGATAAGGAAATGGTTCCGCAGGGAATCCGCATGCTTTCCGACCGAACCGCCGTGGCGCGCTATGCCGCGATGGTCGACCGCGTTGCGCGCGCCGGCGATCCCGAGGCCGTCGCGATTCTCGAGCAGGCGGCCGACGATCTGGCCGGCACGCTCCGTCACCTGGTGGATCAGGCGGGCGTCGCCGGTAGCGCTCTGCCGTTGATCGGTACCGGCGGCGTCATCCGGCATAGCGACATCTTCTGGGAACGCCTGGTGCGGCAGGTCGCCGCCTGGATGCAGCGTGTCCGGCCGCTCAGGCAGGATGTGCCGCAGGTCGCGGGAAGGGCGCTGGCCGGCCTGGAGCAGGCGATCCGTGGCGGCGCCGCCGGTCACGGCAATCTCGCGGCCAGCCGCGGACGGCTGCTGGCGTCGCTGCCGCTGCTGCTGGCGGATAACCAAACGGGAAAGGGAAACGGATGACGGCTCCTGTCAACTACCTGAACACGATCCGCCGCCTGCTCGACCATTACGAGCAAACGCAGATGGACGCCATTGAACGCGCGGCCGCGATGGTGGCCGACAGCGTCCTCGGCGGGGGCGCCGTGCATCTCGCGGCCATCGGCCACAGCAACGAGCAGGATTTCCTGAACCGCGCCGGCGGCCCGGCCTTCCTGCAGCCGTTCTCCTTTTCCCTGTCGCTGAACGATCCGGTGGCAGACTGCCTGAAGGACCGCCCGCGTGCCGAGCCTTTCGACCGCGAAGGCGAACTGGTGCGTCTGGCGCTGCGCTCCGGCAACCTGCGCGCGGGGGACATCATGGTCATCGGCTCGGTTTCCGGGCGGAACACGCGTCCCGTGGGGCTGGCGCTGGCGTGCCGCGAAATGGGCATCCGCACGCTCGTTTTCACCTCGCTGGCCTACACTGCCCAGGTCGATTCGGCCCATCCCTCGGGCAGTAAACTCGCCGATGTGGCCGACGTGGTGATCGATATCGGCGCGCCTTTCGGCGACGCGGCCGTTGAAATTGCCGGCTATGCCTTTCCGCTGCTGCCGGTGTCGGGTGTCGCGGCGGTGGCCGGCGGGTGGATGGTCTGGGGACGGGCGATGGAGATCATGGCCGGACGCGGCCACCCGGCTTCGGTGTTCATGAGCGTCAACCGCCCGGGCGGAACCGAGGTCTACAACCAGAACCGCGAACGCTTCCAGAAGCTTGGCTATTGAGAGGGAGGAGGCCCGCCATGTCGGCTGAAGCCTACTTGAAATCAGCGCAGGAGGCGCTGGCGCGAGTCGCCGAAACCCAGCGCGGGGCCGTCGGAGAGGCCGCGTCGCTGCTGGTCGAGACGATCATGGCCGGACGCAGCCTGTTTTCGTTCGGCGCCACGCACTCGTTCATCCTGACCGAGGAGCTCGTCTACCGCACAGGCGGATTGATGCTGGTCAACCCCATCTATCCGCACGGCATGAACCTGACGGTGCGCCCGATGACGCAGACCTCGCGCTTCGAGCGCATCCCGGGCATCGGCGCGGAGCTGCTGGCCGGTTCGGCGGCCGCCGCCGGCGACGTGCTGATCCTGGCCTCGACCTCGGGACGCAACGCCGTCGTGATCGACATGGCGCTGGCGGCACGCGAGCGCGGCATCCGCACCATCGGCATCACGGCGCTGGCCTATACGCGCGGGGTGACGAGCCGCCACCCCTCCGGCAGCAAGCTTGCCGATCTGTGCGATATCGTGATCGACAACGGCGCCCCGTACGGCGACGCCGCGGTCGAGATACCGGGCTTCCCCCAGAAGACCGGACCGCTGTCCACGCTCACCGGAGTCGCGATCGTCAACGCCATCGTGGCGGAGACGGTGGCGCGGCTCGTGGCGGCGAAAGTCGTTCCGCCGGTGTTCATGAGCGCCAACGTCGACGGCGGCGACGCGCACAACGCCGCGCAACTCGCGGCCAATGCCCACCGCATTCACTACATGAACTGACCGCTTCCGGGGAGGAAGCATGCGATTGGATGAGGAGTACGACCATGCGTAAATTGCCGGCAACCGCGTATGTGGCTTGCAGTCTCTTCACGCCGCTTCTGGCGTGTGGCGCCGCGGGGACCAATGTCGTACCGCCATCGGCGGCGCTGGGGACGATGCCGCCCGATGTCTACGTGATCGACTACTACGCCCCGCCACCGGACTGGGTGCCGGCGCGCCCCATCGGCGACTACAGCCTCAACACCCGCGTCCCGGACCTGTTCTGGCTGAAGTACGAGAACGCCTACACGTTGGCGCTGCGCATCAGGCCGATCACCAAGGAACAGATCGCGAAGGACATCGAAGTCGGTCTCATCAACAGCCGGCGCGCCGAGGGGGCGGTGCAGTTCTCCGCCGAGGAGGAGAAGCGCAGCGAGAACCGCCAGGTCGGCGTGTGGAAACTGAATCTCCCCGGGGACGACTTCATCGAATTCTCGTTCAAGATGCGGTCGAGAACGAAGCAGCCGAATCCCGTGGTCAAGGTGGAGGCCCTGGGCATCGGGAGCGTGGACACCGCCAAGGACGAGGACCAGGAGACCGCGTGCCGCGAGGGCTTCAAGGCTTACAAGGTCAAGTTCCCCGCCAGAAAAGGCGCGAAGCTGACCGGCATCCGCATCCAACTCCCGCCGGCGGACGCCCATGATCCGGACGAAGAATACGTGTTCTTCGACCTTAACCTGAAACGCAATGCGCCGAGGGCCCGTTTCACCGACCTGCCGCAGCGGCAGTGGATCCGCAAGAGCGCGTTTGAAGCCTCCCAGCCGGTGACGCCGCAGGACGGCATCCGGGACATTGTCGCGTTCGTGAACACCAAGCCGGAGGGCGTGGAGAGCCTGGACCTTCCGATCAAGGGGTATGAACTCCGCGAGCAGACGGAGAAGGAGACGGACGGCGGCTTCAAGGTCGAGACCGTGAAGGAGACCCTCGGCGGGCAGGTGGTGGACGCGCTACGCATCACCCTCGAGAACGGCCCGCGCTGCTATCTGAAGTTCCCGGTCGACTTCGATGCGAAGAAGTTCAACACCATGACCTTCTACACGAAGATCGAGCTTCCCGGCGGGCTCAATCCGCGCAAGCTCTATGGCGACACCTATCCGAATCTCTACGGAACCGACGCCGCGACGCTGAATAGCTTCTTCGACACCTTCTCCTTCGGCGCCACAAGCGCCACGAAGGACCACATGGACTGGAACCGTTTCGGGGTCTCACAGGGACTGACCGCCTGGCACCGGCAGCGCGACGCGGCGGTGCCGCCCGGCTGGCAGGCGGTCGCGCTGGACTTCGTCAACAGCGACATGGCCGGCAACAAGAACTCGTTCCTGCCCGAGATCACACACTGGTGCTTCTTCTACAACAACAAGAAGATTCCGGAAGGTGCGAAGGTGGTCGTCACGATCGCCGCGCCCAAGGTGTCCAGCGGTTTGATGCTTGCGGGCGGTGAGCTTGACAAGTACAAGGAGTTCCTGGCGACCCGCGGCAAGTTCCTGCACCAGGAGATTCCCGGCGGCGCCGGCGAGCCGGGCGCGCCCCGCACCAACCGCCTGCCCGCGCCGCTGCCGCTGATCCGCAACCATGTGCCTCAGGGCGAGATCATCCTGCCGACCAGGCGGTCCTATGGCCCGGCCTATGACGTGATCGTGAAGCGCGCGCTGGATTATCTCCAGAAGTTCCTGGCGAACAAGTATGGCATGGCCGAGGCCATCCCCGTGCTGGACAAGCCGTCGGACAAGGACAATGTGAAGATTTTCCTCGGCAGCGAGTACTTCGCGGCGGTCGACAAGGAGCGGTGCGAGTCGGACCAGAAGGTTCTGAAAGGCAAGGCCGGATGCGCGATCCAGGCCCGGGGGAAGAACCTGTACATCTACGGCGGCGACTTCAACTACGCGCGCGAGGCCCGCGGCATAGCCAACGGCATCTACACGCTCCTCGAGAACAACACCGAAGAGATCATGGTCTTTTGCGCGGCCGGCAGAAACCCGACACCGCAGAGCGTGTTCGAGTTCTCGAAGGACGGCAACCTGGACCTGGTCTGGGGCGACGGCTATCTCAACACGCCGGCCATCGAGTATTGGTCGGTCTTTGGCCCGCACGAATACATGGACCGCAACTTCGACTTCCCGGACAGCTGGCATCTCGGCACCTGGGAGTACGGCGGTCTCCGGCATCACACCGTCAACCACTGGTGGGGCTACGGTACCGAGCCGAACCACGGCGGCGCGGCGCCGAACGACACCTGGGGAATCGGCGAGGACGGGCAGCGCATGCGCCCCGGCTGCTACACCGGGCACCCCTGCCTGATCAACGTCCTGGACAATGCCAAGGCCGCCTATCTGGACAAAGCCTTCAAGACGCGCGAGGATAATCCGCAGGTCCCGAAGGGCCAGTCCCACATCTACCGCCAGCAGGATATCTTCGGCCTCTGGGTCGAGGACACCCTCAAGGTCTGTGTCTGCGAGAAGTGCCTGACACCGATCCGCCTGGCCAACGGCAGCCTCGTCGGGCCCGAACGGCCCGAGTTCCGCGGTACGCAGTTCTACGCCAACGCCTGCGCCATGATCAATGCCGTCAACGTCCATGCCCGGCGCGACATGCAGATCGAGTCCATCGGGTACCTCTGGATGTCCTGCATTCCGGTGTTCGAGGTCTCCCGGAACTACAAGATCCGCTTCTGCCCCTACATCCGGAAGAACTACTTCGTTCCCATCTATGCCCCCTGCAACGACCTGTTCTGGCGCGATTTCCACCGCTGGAGCCAGTTGGATGTGACGATGGGCATCTACGAGTATTTCCTGAATGTCACCACCCGCCCGTGGGCGGACGTGTTCCAGTACGATCTCAAGGAGGAAATGGCTCTGGGACTGAAGACCGCGACCCCGGAATCCGACCAGTCGCAGCTTGCCCAGATGGAGAACTGGGTGCTGGCCCGTCTCTTCTGGAAGCCGGACAGCGATCCCCGGGAGCTCCGCCGCTACTACCTTCAACGCACCTTCCGCGAGGCCGCACCGGAGATGGAGAAGTTCTACTTCACGCTGCACAACTTCATATACACGCACTTTGCCGACAACCAGCCGACCGAGTTCGAGGACGAGCAGCAGGTCGGGACGCTCGCCTTTTTGACGAAGTCGGACAAGGCGGGAGTTCGCAATCCGAATCTGACGGTTGCGGAAGAGCTGATCGGCTACATGGAGACCGCGCGCAAGCAGGTGCGGAACCCGATGTCCGCCAAGGTTCTGGATCGCTTGTACGCGAATTGGACCAACTACATTGAAAAGGCCCGCTCGAATGCCGGCATTATTGAAAAGGAGATCGAGAAAAGAAAAAACCGTAAATGAGAATTGTGTCCCGCCGCGATCGCCTTGCCGATGACGCGCTCCTTGCCGCCAGGTTCTCGACGCAACCTCCCGGCCCTGATATCTTTTTCCCGCCATGAAGCATTCCACCCGACCTCCAACCGACAAACAGCCGCGCGCCATACCGACGAATACTGTCTTTGCGCCCGGCGGTACGATCCGCGGGCTCCGCGAGCCCGAGGTCGGACTCTATCCCTTCTGGTTCTGGAACGGCGACCAGCAGGAGGACGAACTGGTCCGTCAGATCGGCCTGGTTCACGCATCCGGATGCAAGGGCCTGGCCATCCACGCGCGCACCGGCAATCGCACGCCCTATCTGTCCGAGCGCTGGTTTTCGCTGGTTCGGCTCATGTGTGAGGAAGCGTGCCGGCTCGGCCTCAGAATCTGGATCTACGACGAGGAGGGCTACCCGAGCGGCAACGCCGGCGGCCGCGTCCAGAAGGAGAACCCCGCGTTCATCCAGAAGTCTCTGCTGTTCGGCTACGGCCCCTCGGATCCCGCGAGCCCCGCGTTCGCCGCGTTCGATCCGGCCACCTGGGAGCAGGCCGACGAAACGGCGCTGCCGCCTGGCACCGAGCTTCTGCGTTTCCGGCACATCCGCTTCGACCGCCACGTGGACACGTTCCATCCCGGCGCCGGCAAGTGCTTTGTGCGTCTGACCCATGAAAAGTACGCGGAGCATCTCGCCGAGTATTTCGGCAGCGTCATCCAGGCGTTTTTCACCGACGATGAGTGTTTCACGATGGGCTTCGGAAAAATACCCTGGTCCGAGCACCTGGAGGCCGAATGGAACCGGCGGTACGGCGATTCGCTCCGCGCGCATCTCGCACAACTGGTCGAGGAACTCCCTGGGTGCGGCGACGTGCGCGTCCGTTTCTACGCGCTCGCGCAGGAACTCTTCCTGAAGCATTTCATTACGCCCCAGAGGGACTGGTGCGAGGCGCATGGCCTGCTCTACACCGGGCATCTCTGCTACGACGAGGGCCCGCTACGTGTCGAAATCCCGGGCTACGGCTCCTCCATGCCCTATTACCGTCTTGAGACCATTCCCGCGATCGACGACTTCCTATGCACCCTGCCAAGTCAGCGGTATCTCGACGAACCGTTCACCGGCGCCGTCAGGCCGGGCGTGGTGCGCGAGTGCCGCTACCCGCCGTTAATGCTCTACAAGAAAGCCTCCTCCGTCGCCCACCAGTACGCCAACGACCTGATGTCCACCGAGGTTTTGACCGCCCTCGGCTGGCAATTGACGCCCGAATACGCCGACAAGCAGATGCGCTTCGAGACGGCGATGGGGGTCAATCTCATCACCCCGCATGCGTTCTACTACACCCTTGGACGCGGCACCGTGAACGACTGCCCGCCAAGCTATTTCTTCCAGCAGCCCTGCTTCCCCTTCGCGTGCGGCATGTTCGCCGCCTGGACACGGATCGCGGGCCTGTTGCGTCGCGGTACGTTCCACGCCCCGCTGCTGCTGCTACGCAACCGACGCCTCGCCGCCCTTCAGAACGGCGGCAAGCTCGCGTGGGCGTTCGACTCCGAATCGACGTTCGAGCCGCGCACCCTGTCATCGGCTCCCGATCTCAACGCCGTGGAACGGGTCGAAGTGCACACCGTCCTGCGGCTGCACCGCGCCCATGTGGGCTTCGATTTCGGCGAGGAATCGTTTCTGGCCGACGACGCCTCGATCACCCCGGAGGGACGGTTCCGGCTTGGCAAGATGACCTATTCCGCCGTGATGATGCCGCCGCTCGACGACCTCGACCCGGCCACGCACGCGCGGCTGGACGAGTTCCGGAAGCGGGGCGGCTCCGTTCTCCCGCACGGGCTGCTCCGTGGTCTTGTCCCCGACCTGGATCTCCGCGGCGACGGCTGCGAGGAGATCCTGGTGCATGCGCGCGACACCGCCGCCGGCACCGAGTACCTCCTGGTAAACCTCTCCGGCAAGACCCTCCATCCTAATATCCGTCTGGATCAGGCCCTCGATCTCTACGACCCAACCGCTGACCGCGTGATCCACACCGGAACCACTCTGCCCGGCAGCTTCGAGTTCCCCGACGGCAGCGCCTTCTTCCTGCTGACGCCCGGCGTCAAGACGGAACGGATCCCGTTCGAGCGGAGCGTGTTCGCCGCTCCCGAAGCCCCGGTTTCGCCGCGGTTCCTTGCCGTCCGTCCGCTGCGCGACAACCTCCATGTCGCGGTCAACACCGAGACGTTGGCGTTCATGATCGAGGAGGGGGCCGCGATCCATACCCTCTATTGCGAGGACATGGACGACCACCCGCCGCGCGTGGACGGCAAACCGTTGTCGCTCGACAGGACAGCGCCCCACCCCGCCGATGCCTGCTACACCGGCACAAAGCTCGCCTGCGGCCCCGGCAGTCACCGGATCGAATTCCCGGCGCGCCGGCATCTGATCGCGCTGGAGGGCGCGTTCCGCGTCTGCGGCGACACGCTCCGTGCTCCCGTGGCCTCATGCGCGGAGGGCGATCTGGCCGCGCAGGGGTTTCCCTCGTATTGGGGGCAGATAGAGTACTCCTACGAATTTCCCGGACGGGTCCGCCGCATCGAAGTCGCGCTGACGGCCGGCATCGCGCAAATCTCCGTCAACGGGGTGGATTGCGGGATCATTTCCGGCAAGCCGTTCCGCCTCGACATCGCCGGCGCGTGCCAGGATGGAATCAACCGGCTGACGATCCGCTTCGCCAACACCACACGGAATATGGTCACGTCCGAACACGCTCCCTTCGGCATCCACGCGGTCCGGCTCTTTTGAGACGTCAGCATTCAACATCGGCAAAGAGCGCAATGTGGGGTGCCGCGGGGAGAACGGCAATGGATTGGGCACTGGATTGATGAGTGACAAGCACGCCGAAGTGTGGGATACTGACAAGCAAACTGGAGAAGCATTATGAAGGGTATCTGCCTGAGTGTTCCCGACACGGTTGATTATCCGTTGTTCCTGCGCGTGGTGGAGGAGGTGCTGCCGGCCGCGGGCTATGACACGCTCGTCCTGCTGGTCCGCTACCAGTTCCCGTTCCGGAGTCATCCGAACGTGGCCCCCGCCAACGCCCTCTCTCCCGCGCAGGTGCGCGAAATCGCCGCAGTCTGCCGCCGCCAGCGGATCCGGCTGATTCCCAAGATGAACCTGCTGGGCCACCAGTCCGGCAAGGAGCCGGGAACCCTGGACGGACTCCTACGGGCCTATCCGGAATTCGACGAGACGCCCGACCTCGCCACCGTCCGCTACTGCCGCAGCCTCTGTCCGCGGCATCCGGAAGTGGCGGACGTCGTCCGCGGACTGATGGACGAGATGCTCGACGCCTTCCAGGCCGACGCCCTCCATGTCGGCTGCGACGAGGTCTTCGAGATCGGACACTGCCCGCGCTGCCGGGGGATGCCCACGGCCACGCTCTTCGCGGACTGGATCAACACCCTGCATGCGCACCTGGTCGGGAAGCGGCACGTCGAGATGCTCATGTGGAGCGACCGGCTGCTGGACGGGGAAGCCACGGGCTACGGCGAATGGGAGGCCTCGATGAACCAGACGCACCCCGCGGTGGATCTGATTCCCCGGGATATCGTCTGCTGCGACTGGCACTATGGCGCGCGCGCCGAGTATCCCTCGGTGCCCTTCCTGACGGGGAAGGGGTTCCGCACGGTGGTCTGTCCCTGGCGCGACGTCAAAGCCACCCGCGCCCTGCTGGACTACGCCGGCACGGTGCGCACAGACAAGCTGCTCGGCGTGCTGCAGACGAGCTGGTACGCCAGCAACCGCATCTGCCGCGCACTGCTGGACGCGCCCGGCAGCGGGGACGAGGAGGCCCGGCAGGTCGCCGCCTCGTTCAAGATGGTGGCGGAGTCTGCCCCGCGGACTTGAGCCGCGCGGCCGGTTTTGTTGAACCGTGTGGAGAACGGGCCATGATACGACTGCTAGCCTTCGTGAACCTTCTGCTGGGAGGCCTGATCCTGCTCGCGAAGCTGGTGCCCGTGTTCATGAACCAGATTCCGGTCGACCGTAACAGCACGCTTTCAGAAGTGGTCGGGGTGATCGGCGGCGCGGATGGGCCGACAACGGCCTGGTTGTCCTCCGGTTTTGAGCACTCTTGGGCGGTACCGGTGTGCTTGGGAATTCTGTTTATTCTGAATGCCATGGCGCTTTTCAAGGCAAATAAAAACTGAGACGAGTTCAGCTCCCGCAGCGCAATGGGAAACCTTGTCGCTTTGTCGTAAGTGCGAGAGAGGATTTATCGCAGAGCCGTAGGGGCGCAGAGAGGGAGCTCAGGAATTTATTGGTAGATGCGCGAGTCCTTCTCGCCGAACCATCCCGGTCCGAATGGATCCCAACTCCGATCGACGAGTTCCCATCCCCCCTCTCGGATATATTGTTCAACCAGTCCTCCAGCGAAAGATCCGGCGATCAGCCGGATGATGATGGCCAACACAACCAATCCTACAAACAGCAGAGGCTCCATTGGTTTTCCTTTCTTGACCGAACAACGGTAATGAACCGACGCTCGTAAGGTTGAATCGACGTATCGACGGGAGCCTCTTCCGTTTCATCGATGATCAGTTTGGCCGTCTTGATGCGTTTGCCGTTTTTTTCGTCACACCGGTAACGAACGCAGGCAAGCCGGTCTCCGTATTGCGCAAGCAACTTTTTTGTGCCCCGATCCCCTGGGCGCAAGGTCAAACGCGTTTGCATACCACAACACCCTGCAAGGGGGTGACCACAGTCCAATCGTGTGGGGGAGGCAAGCGGATATTTGGCGAGAAAATCGAGGCGTGATTAAGGGGAATGATTGCCGGAGACCATCGGAACGTGGTATTACTCTTTGGTAATCGCGATGCTCTTTTTTCTTAATCCGCTCTTCCTCTGGGGCCTGGCGACCCTCTCGATCCCGCTGGTGCTGCATCTCTTCCAGCGGCGGCGGACAGTGGTCATCCCATTTCCCACCCTACGGTTCCTCAAGCTCGCCCAGAAACGCTCCTCCAGCCGCATCCGCTTCGAGAACCTGATCCTCTGGCTGCTCCGCTCGC
>CAYRPP010000006.1:0-19163 GCA_964426115.1 uncultured Lentisphaerales bacterium
TCGCCGGAAACAGCGTGACCAACCTCAACTACCTCGTGAGGTGCAAAGGAGGCACAGTCGAAAGCTGCACGCTCGCCGGAAACACACTCGCCGGCAATGCCGTCGGACCGGCGCTCGGCCTCGACAGCGGTTCCCGCATCGTCAACACGATCGTCGCCCATAACTACATCGCTGGAGTGGAGAGCAATTTGACCGTCAATGCGGGCGTCACGTACAGCAACAACTACGTCAACGTCAGCGGGACTGTTCCCGGCGGCAACATCATCGGCTCGGAGCCCGGCTTCCAGAACGCACCTCTCGACTACACACTCAAGGCCTCCTCACGGTGCGTCGGCAGTGGCATGGTTCTGCCGTGGATGACGGACGGCGTCACGGACCTCGCCGGTCAGCCCCGCATCTTCGGCGCCAGGCCGGACATAGGCTGCTACGAGTGCCAGCATAGCGCGGGAACGATGCTGATGATCAAGTAAATACGCTTTCAATGAATTCAATTTATCTCGGCGAACGTGGCAAGCCCGCGAACTACACGATCGTCATACCCGCAACGGCGTCGCCGTCGCAGAAGTACGCGGCGGAGGAGCTGCGCGACTGGACGGAGAGGCTCACAGGCGTCCGTCTCCCGGTCGCGACGGACGATGTGCCGTTGCCGGAACGCGCGGTTCTTCTGGGTGTCACGCGCTACACGGAGCGCGTGGCGGGGCGTCCGACCGATCTGGCGATGGCCGGCGAGGACGGCTTCGCGCTCATAGCCCGGCCGCCGCATATGCTCGTTGTCGCCTCTCCCGCCCGCGGCACGTTATACGGCGTCTACGCGCTTTTGGAGCGTTTCGGCGGCATCCGCTGGCTGGCGTCGTGGCACACGGTTGTGCCGTCGCTTGACCGTTTTGCGATTCCGGCTGACCTCGACACACTCGAGAAGCCTGCGTTTCTGATGCGCGAACCTTTCTGGTACGATGTCCTTATGCATCCTGAGTTCGCGGCGCGTCTGCGCGTGAACAGCCGTTCGTTCAAAGACCGGCTCGACGAAAAATATGGCGGATGCCCGTTCCGCTTTGGCGGCGGACTCGGCTCCTGTCACACGTTCAACACTCTCATGCCGCCGGACGAGTTTTTCGACGAGCATCCTGAGTATTTCAGTCTCGTAAACGGCAAGCGGATCAAACACCCGTCTCAACTCTGCCTTTCGAATCCAGACGTGCTGCGCATTGTTACCGAGCGTGTTCTCGAGCGTATCCGCAAAGACCCTGGCGCGAAGTTCTACGGCGTGAGCCAGAACGACTGGTTCAACTACTGCGAGTGTCCCGCATGCAGGGTGGTCGACGAGGAGGAAGGCTCGCATGCCGGAACGATGGTGCGGTTTGTCAATGCCGTCGCGGAGGCCGTGGAGAAGGAGTTCCCGGACGTCCTTATCGAGACGCTTGCCTACACCTACACCCGCAAGCCGCCGAAGAAGACGAAACTTCGCCATAACGTAGTTCCCTGCCTCTGCTCGATAGAATGCGATTTCTCGCGGTCAATCGACGAAAGCGCCTATTCCGAGAACAAATCCTTTCGTGATGACATCCGCGGATGGAGCGCGATGACGAGCCAGCTCTACATCTGGGACTACACCACGAACTTCTACTACTTCTACCACGCCATGCCGAACGTTCTCGCGATGCAGGGCAACCTGAAGTTCTTCCGCGACAACAACGCGAAGGAGATTTTCGAGCAGGGGCCGCACCGTACTCCGCACGCGCACCTTGCCGAGCTCAAGGCGTGGCTCCTCGCGAAGTGGATGTGGAACCCCGACCTGCCGGCGGAAATGCTCCTCGGCGAATTCTTCACCGGCTACTACGGCGCCGCCGCGCCGTACGTCCGCGAATACTTCGACGAGATTCACAAAATCCAGCGGAACCGTTCGGCGTCGGGCGAGCATCCGCTCGGAATCTACCAGGTCTACACCGATCCGGACATCCCCGACAAGTTCTTCGATCGCGCCGCGGAGATATGGAAGAAGGCCGCGGAAGCGGTGAAAGACGATCCCGCGCACGCCCACAACGTGAGGATGGGAGAGTTCTCCAACAACTACACGCGCCTGGAGCGTATCCGCGCCCGCAACTGCAAGACGGTCTGGCTCACGGACGAGAACCTCGATCCGGCGAAAGTCCGCATGGCGAAGAGTCTCGCGAAGCCGGTTCTTGGTGTCCTTGACGAGAAACCGGAAATCAAGCTCTCGAAGAACCATATCTACAGCGACGAGGTGCCGCAAAAGTGGCGCGACCTGCCATCATTGCCGGAGCCGTCGCCGGACTCGGTGAAATCGTCCGCGATACTGGGTGTGAATGACTTCGCCATCCAGATGCCGGAATGCGCATCCCTCGCGGACGACCCCGCTGCCGACGGCGGCAAGGCCGTCCGCTTCCTCGGCGAACACGGCGACAGCTGGGCGGTGTATATATACCTGCAGCACATCGCCTTCGCGGCGGACACGAAGTACCGAGTCCGCGTCCACGCCCGCGTCGAGGCCGGGCCGGGCGCGAAGGGACAGGCGTTCCAGACCGCGATCTTCGACGCCGCCCCCATGGCCGAGAAGAACCATCCGGGACGCGTCTACGACGTCTCCGAATGCGCGGACGGCTACGTCTGGTACGACGCCATCGAATGGTATCCGCGCCCCGACGACTACTTTCAAATCGCCACCGGCGCCTTCAACGCGGCCGACGGCGGACGACCCGCCTGCCGGGCAGTCTGGATCGACAAGATCGAAATCAGCGCGGCGCAAGTCGCAAAAGGCGCTTCCGGGTTTGTGGGGGGATTTCTCATTGATCAGAACGTCTGTTAACACTGTAAGGTCTTGATAGAGAGAGGCTTAGAATGACTGTTATGCTCGCTCTTCGACGCACCTGCGGTCGACATCGATGCCTACCCCTTCCAGAGCCTGTATCCATGCGGGTTCCATGCGTTCAGGGTTCATTCCCGCCAATAGAAAATCCCGTGTGGTCAAAATACTCGTCCGTCGGGAATTCCTGGTAAATACAACGGGTTGCGGTATCCTTTACCGTTCAGAACGGGCTCATGGACGGGGAGGAGAAGGATGCCATGGAAGCGGATGCTGGCCTATGCCATCGGCGGGGTCGAGGTATCGCTGCTCAAGAGAGTCGAATACCGGATCGAGGAGAACCGCGTCCTGCGGAACCAGATCGACAAGCGCATCCAGCTCTCGGACGCCGAGCGGCGTACCCTTGCTGAGAAAGCGGTTGCTTTGGGCAAGCTGATGGCCGACACGGTCACCATCGTCAAGCGACCAGGCGGTGGGCAACATCCTGAAGAGCAACGCCAGCGGCCCGTCACCCGAGCGCAGGAAAAACACCACGTGGAAGGCGTTCGTCCGCTCGATCAAGTCCGAGTGTCTCGACCGCCTGGTCCTGTTCGGGGAGAGGTCCCTGCGGCATGTCGTGGCCGAATACATGGCCCACTATCACGCCGAACGCAATCACCAAGGCGTCGACAACCGGATCCTGTTCCCGGACGCCCGACTGACGCGAACGGGCCGGATCAAGAAGTCCGAGCGCCTCGGTGGGCTGCTCAGTTTCTACCACAGGCTGGCGGCGTAGCAACCGCCCCCCCCGCGCCCTATCAGCGGTTGTGATCCGCGCCGGCGTTTCGGAACCGCCATGTTCGTCCATGACACGGGCCAACCAACCGTCTTTGGCCACCCAGGTGTCGCCACGGCCCGACTCGGAAGACAGAATCGCCCCCAAGAACAGCGAAAATGGCGGGGCATTCCTTGGGGAAGCAATGCGGATGAGTTTCTTGACCACACGGTCTAACGTCACATCGTCTTCCCCATCCAATTCTAATTCGAGGGGTTTTTCCGGTGGCGGGGGGAGAGGTTCAATCGGACGGCCGTTTAGGCGATCCAACATGAACTCGATGCGTAGGCGAAGAACCCTTTCGGGTAGCAGGTCCATCTCGGGCAGCAAATCGTAGACATGCCGTTTTTCCGCCGCAGTCTCTGAAAGCACCTTCGGGGGCACGGCACCATTCGCGCTTCTCGGCAACGGACAGCGTAACCCTTCCGCAGCCGAACCGAACTGACGCCGGATGATCTCGAGTCTCCGTTCGACAAAGAGCCGTTCGTTCTCCGCCTCGCCGCGACAGCATGTCGACACGCCAGGACTCGGAAAACCTATCAGGTCCTCCTCGCGCGCAATCTGCGCTCGATACTCCCAGAATTTGACAACGGCATCGTAGGCGAGCACGTGCGAGCGGTTCCATAGTTCATTCTCGATTTCGCTTGGACTCGGCCCCTCGCGGCGCTTCGTCGCAAACTTCTTTGGAACAAGCGGCGGACGCGGAACTAGGTTCAGGTCGAAAGTGATTCCTTCCGGTTCCTTCGCAAACGCAGCGAGACGACGAATGCGCGCGTATGCATTCAGGCGCGTGAGATCAGGATCATCTTTCGCGACATTGATGCGCTCGATTTCGAAGAGTCCGCGACGCCCCTCGGTCTTGATTTTATCCGGTTCGCGTAACGTCTGGACCTTGTGCGAGAGCGCATTATGCCGCGCCAGTGCCGCGACATCCTTGATGCCCTCATCCAATTCCGGCGAAGGCGCCGCGATAATTCCGGCATACCCCTGCAAATAGGCCGAGACGGCATTCGTGCGGGCACCGGACTGTGGCAACTCGGCGATGACCGCTATGCGCAGCGCGCGCCAGCGTTCCAAATCATCTGGCGAGACCGAACCGATAGCGGCACGGACGCAAACGACTTTTGAAAGATCGTTTGAAATCGTCTGCGGCGTCAGCACGACGGCGTCGGCCGGAGCCGTTGCGAAGATTTCGAACGGGCGGTCCGGCAGAAAGCGCTGTCCGCCAGGCGATTCGGCCCGTAGGTATCCTGCCGTCATCACGGCCGCAAATAACGCGGCCCATATCTTGAAGACTCCGTTATTCATCAAGCGTCAGCCCCCCATCATCATATTCATCTTCCTTTTTCAAATCATTGCGCAAAAGCGCGGAGATCTCACGGACACGCTCTTCTAGCGGTTTGCGCGCACCCGCCGCCTCGCCAGTCAGATTCGACATGACCTTCGTGTAGCAGTCAATCGCACGCGTGTAGTCCTTGGCCTTGCGCGCGCACTCCGCCGCCTGATACATCATCTTCGAGCACGGCGGCCATTCGTCCACCGAGGCGTTCTGGTACCAGATCGACGCCTTGCGCATTTCTCCGCGCGCCTCGAGAATCGAGGCGGCCAGTCGCGCCGTCTGCGTGCGGATTTCGCCCGCTCCCGGGGCCTTGCTGTGCTCGACGGAATCATGCATCTGCATCGCGAGCGTCAGCGCGCGATCCGTCTGCCCGGCCTCATGCAACGCATTGAGGAACATGATCTTTGAAGTAGCATCGCCATGGCTCCAGATAGTCCTCTCAACCTTCTGGAGTTCTTTCTCCGACGGCTTCCAACCGATTCGATCGGGCCACAGTGCCAACTGGGCGATTTTGACATTCGCCTCCGCGCGCTGGTAGCACTCGCGCGCCTGTTGGACATCACGATACGCAAGCGCGGCATCACCGGCAGCCGTCCAGACCTTCTGTCGCGATTCGCGGTCTTCGTCCTTCTCGGCCGCCTTCGTATAGAAGCGAACGGCAATGTCGCAGGCGCCGACCTTGGCATAGGCGTCCGCCTGTGCGCACAGGGCGGCGGCTTTTGCATCCGCCTGCGGTTCGGGAAGAATTGCGCTGAAGGCCTGTGGACGGGACGGATAGTCGAGCGCAAGTTTCTTGTCGAGCCCGGCGCGTGACAAGGCCTCCGTCAGCGTCACGATGCGCCGAGCCGCTTCAAGACGGAATGCGTCCAAGTCGCCGCCTTCCCAGTCGACAAGTTCCATCCACTGCACGGCTCGTCGTCCCTCGTTCACGAGCGCCGCGTCCGACGCATCGAGCGCGATGGCGGCAAGGCGGTTCAGGTAGGAGAAATAGCGAATATCATCGAGACCCTCGCGCTCGGCCTCCCACTGCACGGTGTCAATAACGCCATCGGCCGTCGGATAGACCATGCAGAAATTGCGGTAGCCGCTGTTGTAGATGAAGTCATTCCAGATGTGCGCGGCCTCATACCAGATGTACTCGTTGACGCCGTCAAGATTCGAGAAATAGGCACCCAGCCCCTTGTCGCGGCGCCAGATGTCGGGACATTCAGGACCGCTGTGCGGCGAGCCATAGCAGAAGACGCGCGCCCCCGAGGCATGCCACTTGCGTATTTCCTTGCGGTTAAAGCGCGCGACGCCCTTGACGAGATCGAAGCCGCCTGGCATGTCGTTGAAGTCCGTCATGAAGGCCGCCGATGCCGCATCACCCGTCGTCGTAAACGAGATACCGCCGAAATAGTTGAGTGCCGCGAACGACGGGAACGAGCGGCGGATGTAATCGGCCTTGGCCTCGTCAAGCGCATAATAGACGATTTCACGGTGACCGACCTTCTCCTCGACAAATGACGTCAGACGCCGGAGACTGTTGGTGTAGCCGTTCATTTCCGCAGCGAAATCCTGCCGGCTCTTCTCAAGGGTCATGTCGAGCGCCGACTGATCGGAACTCGCGCGATAGGCGAGATCACCGCCCGCGCCAATGCCGCCGAAGAGCGGACGCATCTCGCATCCTGCCTGCTTCATGAACTCGAGTTGCAGCGACGCGAAATCAAGGATATTGCTTGCGCTCGGTGGCGGCACAAGAGCCCACGGATACCCGCAGTTATGCTCCGCCATGTTACGGAGTTCCGCGTAGAACCGGAGCTCGGCCTTCTCGAGGTTGCCGCCGGGACCGCCATAGCCCGAAAGTTTGTCCGAAAGATTGCCGTGCCACATCCACGTGGCGAGGAATGGACGCTCGGGCTCATGGTGGCAATGGGCGAGCGGCAAGCGGAAGGGATGCACGGTAAGCACAAGGGGAATCTCGCACAGAGTCTTCCCGCCCGAGCATACCGTCACCGCGCCACGATACACGCCGTCTTTCTTCTCCTCCGGGCAACGCAATGTTAGCCAGAGTTGACGCGAACGACCAGCCTTAAGCGAGAATGGGACGAGTTTTGCAGCATCCTGAACCGGCTCAAGGTTGAAATTGAAGCCCGTAGTCAGTTTCGTATCCTCGGGCGTGCTTACGGAAACGGACGCCTCGCCATCAGGATAGGAAATGCGTAACATGTTGCGATGCGTCTTCGGATCGACCGTCATCAACCGGTCGTCATGCACGAGAAGTTCGGGCGTAAGGGTCGGATAGTTCTGGCCCTGCGTGTAAAAGTTGCACCATCCGCCACGGCACTGCAGCCAGCACTTGACGAGACGGACATCAAAGCACGTGGCAGGAACGGTTCCCGCAGGTCCCTTCAGGTCGGTCACCGACACATCGACGTCCGTGAAGTCGCGGAAGGGAAGAAGCACGAAACTCGCATCCTCGATTTCGCCCTGCGCCGCCGCCATTCGCACTTCCTTGAGCGCCTTCGCATCGGAAGGTGTGCGGAACGGCACATGCTTTTCGCGTCCGTGACGATCAATCGCGAACGGAAGAATCCCCGAGACTGGATCGCGCCCCTCGTATCCCGGCACGAGGCTCGCCTCATGCGCAAGATTCGCCCGGCGAATCGGTTCGAGCACGCTCTCCGGCAGAAGTTCCCCGTCCGCGGGGATACTCTTCCAGATGCGGACGTTGCGGATTTCGCCAGGGAAGTCGTCGCGAGCCTTCGGGGCGTCTAGGAACGCCTGCGCGGGCGGCGGCGTCTGCGTCTCGGTGTGGCCGACGCCCACGAGTTCGCCGTCAACCCAGACGTGCGCAGTATTGCCCTTCTGGCGGTAGGCAACAGCAACATGATGCCAAAGTCCCGTGCGAAAGGCGGTGTCGAATCCCGAGACAAGTTCCTTCGGTCCGATGACAACTGGTCCTGCATCGATCTTGAAGTCAAGCGGCCCCTCCGCGTAGCGCGGATTGGCCTTGAGCGAAAAGCCGAACCCCATCGGCGCGCCATCGACGATTGCATCGGGACGCACTTCAAAACTTGCGGCGAATTCCTCATCGCCTTTTGTCTGAGCCGACGCAGCCAAGGCAATGCCAAGTCCCGCCGCCAAAATTCCGATTAAACGCACCTTCATAAGCCTCCTGAAGGTTCTACTTATATTCATCAGCGAATATCGAGATCGAGATAGTCGAGCGTGATGTCGTCCTCGTCAGCGACGACCTCGACAATCGCCGTTGTCTCGCCATAGTCCTTCACCTCGTAGACGCAGAGCGGTGAACCGGTGAGCGCCGGCGCGCAGGTTTCGTTGCAGACGTAGACGCATGGTCGTCCGTTGACGAAGACGCGCCGCGGCGGCTTCCCGTCCGGAACGCCGAGGCGGACGAAGACGCTCTGCCCACCCGTCACGGGCCCCGTCGCGAGACGGAACTCGCGGAAATAGTACTTTTCAACCTTCGTCGGGAACGGCGTCGGCCAGTCCTCGCCAAGCGGAGAGATGTCGCGCCAAGTGAGCAAATGCTGACGGGGAGAGGCAAAGACCTTCTGCGCATCTCCGACAAGACGTAGCCACGTCATCTGGTTTGGCCAGGCGACGGCGAGCGTCTCCTGCGGTTGCTGGAACGGAATGTGGGGATGGCCGCCCAATGCCTTCCAATACCGCTTCTCCGGGTCCTGCCAGGCCGGATCGTCAAAGTAATTGTAAAGATAGATGCCGTCCGCACCGCTGCCGTAGAAGGCCGCCGCCATGCCAACGACCTGCCCTGTCGTCGTCATCGCGCCGCGTCCGGCCTGGCAAATGGCGCGCGTCTCGAGACCTGGCGCCAGAAGGACCTCCGTGCCGCGCAGGAGACGCTTCCAGGCATCGGCAGGCAGGTTGTTGTCGGTCGTAGACCAGCGCGGACTCGGCGCCACCACGTCCACCAGCCCTTCGTCCGCCCACTGCGCGACATCGAAGCCGTAGCGCAAGGCGACCGTAGGATCGCTCGGTACGCGCGCGAGGACGTTTACTGGATGTCCGCGATGCTGCGCCGCCTCATTCGCCAACTTGCGCACGTCGCGCATGAATCCCGTCATAACCTCGGCATCCTCGCGGCCCGGCGCGAAGCAGAAGATTTCGCGCATCCAGTCGATGTCCACGCCGTCCGGATCATACCGCGACAGAATGTCCGCGATGTAGGCGAGTTCTCGTTTGCGCACGGGTTCAAAGGAGAAATCGAGGCAGCGGTCAAAATAACCAATCGCCTCGCGGTACCGTACGCGCTGATACTCGGGATGTTCGTGAAGGAATGTCGGAAAGAGGATGCTCGTTTCCGCGCCATTGTCGTGACAGTCATTCAAACGGAAGGAAAGCCACGGACGGATGCCGGCCTTCCCTGCTTCCTCAATCCACAAGGCGTAGATATCGATCTTCTGCACCTCGTTGAGGTCGCGGTAAAGGCGCGTGTAATGATTGGTGTAGCAGACGTCATGGCCGTTCTCGCGCGTCTGGTGGAACTTGTCGCACCAACTCTCCTTCACGCTGTTCGGTACGTCGGCGATGCGCCCGCCGATGCAGAAGAGCAGGTCGGTAACGTCAGTCCCCTTGTACTGCCGGACGAAGTCACGGACATGCTCCTCGTCCGGATCGATTCCCGCCTTCGTGCGCGAATGCGCAAAATGCGTATCGTCATGGTTGAGGAAAACACGCTTTTTCGACGTCGACGCATCGGTCTGATGGTCTGTTGCAAGCGCACTGATGCAAGAAGAGTTCATAACGATCCTTCCCTTCCGATTTTACTGCAACCAGTCGGCGCGGAGTTTCTCCGCCCAGCGGACGATGTCGAACCACTTTTCGATTGTCCCCTCGCGCTCGAGGCGGAAGACGTCTTCGTCCGAAAGATTCTCGGTCATGTATTCGCGGCCCTTGGCATCAAGTTTCTCGACAAACGGGAAGAGCGACTTCCGCCAGAAAGAGCGCTCGCCCGTCCAGGGATCATCCCACCGGCGGATACCTTCGTAGCGGTTGATGCCGCGCTCGCCGTGAACCTCATGCCCGAAGTGCTCGTAGGCCGCATATGCCACGCCCTTGAGGATGCTCGCACGCGCCGCCTGCGGGAGTTCAAAGACAAGTTCGCCCCAGTTGGAACGCTCGTGAATGCCAGTCAATCCGTTCCAGGTGTCGCCGCCCGCGCGGTCCCAGCGCATGCACTCGAAGTCCCACACCTGGCCATCGCTCGGGATGAGATTCGTGTAGTGCTGCCAACTGAATGAGACCTTGGTGACGATTGCGCCGTCCTTGAAAATGGTCTGGTAGCGCAGTTGCGAGGAATCGTCCTCGTCAAGGTTGCGGTTGCGCAGGTTGTCGTAGGTCGTATTGAAGACTCCAAGTTTCTGGCCGTCCTCCATGTAGAAGCAAATGTAGGGCTCGTTCTTGCCTGGTGCGAGATAGGCCTCGAACGACCCGCCGGAGCCCAACTTCGCCTCGATTTCACGTGCCTTCGAATCGGCGTTGAAGAAGCGAAAGTGGATGCCCCAGTCGTCCGCGACAACCTGCATCTGCGTGCGCGGGATCTTCTCGTCGGAGTTGCCAACCGCACGCGAACCAGTCGTCACATCCGTCGCCATCATGTCGGTCGAACCACCGAAAGGACGGTCGTAGACAGCCTTCTCGACCTCGACGCCCAGGTCCTCCCAGTCCGCCGAATCGAAGACCGACTTCGCCGTGTAGCGGACAGTATAGCGCTTCTTCGGTGTCGGCACGAAGAGCGACTTGTAATAATCGTCAAGTCCGCGGACCGCATCCTCGTCGAACTGGATGTTTGCGATATTGCAGGCGCGGGCAACGACGTCCTTGACCTGGTCGTTCTTGAGGTCGCCTACGTTTTTCTTCATGAACGATGCCATCGCATCGCACGCCGCCTTGCGACGCGTGCCGAAGAGCGGTTTCGCGTAACCAGGGGCGATTACGTCGCGGAACATCTTGAGTTCGAGGACCTCTATGGGCTTTAGGTTCTCGTTGCGCTGCGCGCGTTCGACAACTTCCGCCACCTTTTCGCCGCGGCCAGTCATAACGTACGCCTCCGCGAGGGAGGTTGCGGCATAGAACGGGAAGGTGTTGTCGCCAATCGCATCCGCCAAAGGCGCCGTGCGTTCGTAGAACCATGTCACCGTCGGATAGCCGCCCTCGACCATGTACTGGATGACGCGGTGCTTGGAGCCGAGCACGTTCCACGTCTCGCGGACAACGTCGTTCGTCTTGGCGACGTTCGTAAAGAGTGCCTGGACCTCCGCGCGCTCGCCGAGCGCGGGATTGCGACGAAGCACCTTCCAGAGGACGGCGCGGCGCTGGTTGGGATTGGCATTCTCGTCAAGCGCGACCTCCTCGCGAATCTTCTGCGCACGGGCGAAATCAACCTCGCCCTCGAAAAGATCTGCCGCCGCGACCTTGGCACCCTTCTTTCCCAGGAACTCTGCCAGATCCTTCTTGCGGTTGTATTTGTCGGCCACGCGACGCGCCTCCCTCTCCGCACCCAGCACTAGATGCGGCGCACCATTCGCCTCGCGATACATTTTTTCAACATTCGCCATCTCCGCGCGATAGGCCGCGTCCGCCGCATTCACCAACTGCTTGTTGGGATCGGCCACAGGATACGGCACGACCTTGTCGGCAGTGACGTGCAGCAGGAGTTCCTCGATGTAGCGCACCATCTCGGCACGGCACCAGGTGAGATCGCCCTTCTGTCCGTCAAAGCGGGCGAGGTGCATCAGTGCGAGACCACCTAGATGACGCACCTCGATGACCTTCGACTGGCGAGCCTTCGTCGCCAGTTCCATCAGGAGCGTCGCATAGCGGATGTCGTCGAGGCCCTCGCGGAAGCCCTCACCGCCGAGGGTGTCGATCAGGCGCGTCTCGGTGCCGTAGAAATCGCACATCGGCTTGTACCACTGCGTGTTGTCGTTGTAGGGACCGAAGTGGTGCGCGTAGTTGCAGAGCGCCGTATAGCCCGCGAGGTAGCACGCGAGACCGTTCTGACGCCGGTTGAGGGAGGGATTCTCCGTGCCGATGTGATGGTGCGCGTACCAGGCGACGTGCGGCGCGCCGGAATCGTTGTAGGAGCGCAGCATCTCATTGTAGTCGGGCCGCTGCGATATGTTCGCCCAGTCATAGAGGAACGCCGCCTTGCTCTGCACCGCGAGACCGCCCGCGATGGAGACCTTGAGATCGGCGGAATGCGCGTTCGAAAGCATGTGGCGCATGTCGTTCTTGTCGCCGAGGAAGCCGTAGAGCGACGGCTCGTCGCCCATGACCGCGTAGAAGTTGTGATGTCCGACGCGCTCGTCGAGGAGATTGCGGAACCACAAGGCTTCCGCCTGTCCCTTCTCCTTGCCGCCGGTTCCGAACGTGATGAAGTTCTGCAGCACGTCCGTGCGCATGCCGCACCGCTTCATCGCCTCGAGCGTATACCACCATTCGCCGCTTCCGAGTCCGGGCTTGATCATGTCCATGCGCTGGTTGTGCGCGGCGAGATTGCGATAATACATGTCGAACTGCTTGAGGGCGAGCTCCTCGTCGCCGCCGTTCCACTCCTTGATGTCACCGATCGAGAAGTAGCTGTAGGAACTCACGAGGAAGTCGCGCGTGATGTCGCGGTAGCACTTCGGATGCGGCAGTTCGAAGTTGTGGACGACGATTTCGACGGGAATGCGGCCGAGTTCGGCGCCCTGCGCGTCTTTGAGCTTCACCGCGCCGGTATAGACGCCCGCCGGTGTCTTCGCGTCCGACCGGACCGTCAGGAAGAACGTGCGGAAATCTTCCGCCGGCAGATTGACGGGCTGGAGCGTGTCGGCGTCGTTGAAGCCGGGCGCCAGCGGCTGGAAGGCGGAACGGTTGATCCAGGGCTTCGTGGGCGCGACATGGCCTTCCGCCTCGAACGGCGGATTGAGCCACTTCTCGGTCACCTTCCCGTCCTTACCGACGACACGGGCGTAGTTCGCCTTCTTCGCGTCGTCGCAACGGATGAGTTCCTCGTCGTTGAGGAGAAGCTCGGGACAGAGCTTGGCGTCACCGCGATCGCCGAAGTAGCTGAACCACGCGTTGAGGTTCTGATACCAGCACTTGACGTACTTGAGGTCGAGATTCGTCTTCGGATACGGCTTGCCGCGGTACCCGCGGCGGGAATAGATGTTCTTGTACTCCGTCATTACGAAGTCCTCGAGATCGAAGGAAACCTTGCCGAGATCGCGCGTCGCGAAGACGGAGAAGGATCCCGGTTCGTATTCGCCCTTCGCAAGCGAGATGCGTACCGCGGCACCGGCGCGCCCGTCGGTCGGATAGGCGTCGGGAAGGTGCTGGATATCGCTCATAGGATCGAGTGCGTAATGGACGAACGGACGCGTATCGTAGTCACCGAAATCACCACGAACCCGGCCAACGAGGCCGCCCTGGCTCGCAAGGACAACTGATGCAAATGCAATAAATGCTGAAATAACCTGTTTCATCTCAAATTCTCCCTTCTATTTCGCTCCCATACCCTGCAGCCAACGCGTACGCAGTCGACTCGTCCAGAAGACGATGTCAATCCACTTGCCGATTGTGCCGTTCTTCTCCAGTTCGAATATCTTCGCATCGGGTGTCGCGAGCGAAAGATCCTTGCCGGCCTCCGTCAGTTCGTCGACAAAAGGCGCGAGCACCTTCTCGTAGAACTCGGGATCGCCGGTCCACGGATCCTTCCAGTGATAAACACAACCCTCGTACTGACTCGAACCATGCTTGAAGTCGACCTCGGCGAGGAATTTGCGGTAGGCTTGAAGCGCCAGGCGGCGAAGAATGCGCGCACGCGCCGCAGCCGGCATGTCGAAGACAAGTTCGCCCCAGGTGGAGCGCTCGTGAATGGAGCGCGTGCCGTTCCAGGTGTCGCCGCCCGCGCGGTCCCAGCGCATGCACTCGAAGTCCCAGGCCTTGCCCTTTTCAGGAATCCGCCCCGCGTAATTCTCCCAACTGAAACCGAGGTACGTGACAATCGCCTCGTCCGTGTACGACACGCGATGCCGCACCGTATCCGGGCGCCTTGGGTCGATCTGGCGCAGACCGAACGTGTCGTAGGTCGTGTTGAAATCGCCGAAGTCGTTGCCACCGTCACCGCCGAAGAAGCAGATGTATGGCTCGTTCTTACCTGGCGCGAGATAACCTTCGAAGGAACCGCCAGGGGTCAGGCACTTCTGGATGGAACGCGCCTTCGGATCGGCGTTGTAGAAGCGGAAATGGACGCCCCAGTCGTCCGCGACAACCTGCATCTTCGTGCGCGGGATTGTCTCGCCCGACGAGCCGACCGCACGCGTGCCAGTCGTCACGTCCGTCGCCATCATGTCGGTCGAACCGCCGAAGGGACGGTCGAAGACCGCCGTCTCAACTGCGACGCCGAGATTGTTCCAGTCGGGGGATTCCGCCACGGTCTTCGGCGCGTACTTGACCGTATAGCGCTTCTTCGGCATCGGCACGTAGAGCGAATCGCGATAGGCGATGACACCGCGCAAGACATACTCGTCGTTGAGGACGTTAATCAGCGTGCCCACGCCCTGGATATATCCAATGCGCTCCGCGCCCTTCATCTCGCCGCGATTGGCCTTGTCAAACGCTGCGACCGCATTGTAAGCGCGCTTTTCGCGCGCATCGCCTGCCTCCCCGCCGCGCATTACCTTGAGTAACTCGGAGAGAAGTCCGAGCCGATAGCGGTCACCCGCCTTAAGCGCGTCGTAGGCCAGTGCGCGGCGAAGCGTTCCCTCCGCCTTCGCGACATCCCCCTGCGACATGTACGCGCGGAATGCATTCTCGGTTGCGGCATACGAAATGTCCTTGATGCCGGCCTTGTCCGCCATCGCAGTCACCAACTCGTAGAACCAGATGACTGCGGGGAACCGGCTCGCGCTCGTGTTGTTCGGTGCGCAGATGCCACTCCAACGGTCGTTCCACATCGAGCGAACGAACTTGTTCGTGTCGACTTGACTGAAGAGGTCGTATAGAATCGGGTCTTTCGTCAGTTCGGGACGCGCTGAGATCGCATCCCAGGCCGCGTTGCGACGCGCTCCTATTGAGGCATTCGTATCGCGCAGGATGCGCTCGGGATAGCCCATTTCCTTCGCATGGTCGAACGCAAGGGCGTTTTCGCAGGCCTTGGCGGCCTTATCCCAGAGTCCCGCCTTGTCGTAGCAAGGGATGAGGTCCTCGGGACGCATCATCCGTTTGGTCACCGCCACAAGATCCTTCTCGGCCTCCGCCTGTTCGACGCCTGGCTTCGCCGCCGCAAACTTTTTCGCGGCGCGCTCGTAGTCCGCGCGATATTCAGCCATTGCCTTTTCGTTCTTTTGATATTGACGGTACGGTTCGACGGGGTAAGGCTTGACGATCTTGAGAAGACGGCTAATAAGCACAATCATCTCCTGTCGGCAGCAGGTGAGGTCGCCGTTCTGTCCGTCAAACCGTGCCAGGAACATCTGCGCTAGGCGACCAAGTTCGCGGTTTTCGCTGTCCGGCGATGCCTCCGCCTTTTCGGCAAGTTGAAGGAGGAGCGTCGCGTAGCGGATGTCGTCAACGCCTTCGCGGAAACCCTCCCACGCGAGCGTATCAATGAAGCCGTCGTAGGTGCCATAGGTGTAGCACATCGGCTTGTAGTAGCCCGACGAATCGTTCATCTCGCCGAAATGATGCGCGTAGTTGCAAAGAGCCGTGTAACCCGCAAGATAGCCCGCAAGACCATTCTGACGGCGGTTCAGGCACGGGTTCTCCGCTCCCACGTGCTGGTTCGCGTACCAGGCGACGTGTTCCGCCCCCGCGTCATTATAGGCCTGAAGGAGTCGGTTCCACTCCGGCTTCTGCGAGATGTTCGGCCAGTCGTACATAAAGCCGCAGCGGTTGAAGACGCACTGGCTACCGGCGATGGAGACGCGCATATCCTCGGACATGAAGTCCGTCAGGCTGCGGCGCGCATCATAGAGACTGCCATTGTAGGCGCCGAGGGCTGGCTCATCGCCCCAGAGATTGTAGATGTTATGATGGCTAAGACGGTTGTCGAATATTTCGCGCCAACGCCGGGCGCGATTGCGCTCGACCTCGGTGTCGGTCGAATACCAGCCAACGGCGATGCTGCACATAAGCACATCCGTGCGCATCCCCGCATCACGCATGATGTCGATCGTATACCACAGTTCGTTGTCCTCGACGAATGGAATGGCGATCATGGTCTGGTTGTGGCGGCCGAAATTGCGGTAGTATTCGGCCATCTGTCGCTTCGCAAGCGCCTTGTCGCCACCATTGTATTCGAGAGTGTAGTGCAGTGAGCCGTAGTGGTAGAAACTAACCAGGAAATCCTTCTTCAGGTCGCGATAGCACATCGGATGCGGCAACTCGAAGTCATGCACGCACACCGAGACTGGAATGCTTCCAAGGCTCTTCCCCTGCGCATCGGTCAAGGCGATTGAGCCGTTGTAAACGCCGCTCTTCGTGTTCGCGTCGGTATGCACGGCCAGGTAGAAGCACTTGAATGTCTCCTTCGGAAGGTTGACAGGCTGCAGCGTCTTCGCGTCCGAGAAGCCTGGCGCCATTGACTGGAAGGCACTCACGCGCCCCTTGCCGAACCCGTGGGTGTCGGAGTCGAAGGCCTGGTCCATATTGAACCAGCGCTCGTACGTCTTGCCATCCTTGCCGACAATACGCGCGTAATTCGCCTTCTTCTTCTCGTCCGTGCGGATGATGTCCTCGTCATTCACGAGAAGTTCGGAGCAGAGTTTCCAATCGCCGTTATCGCCGAAGTAGGAGAACCAGGCATTCAAGTTCTGATACCAGCACTTGACGAACTTGAGGTCAAGATCCTTCGCGGCGAACTTGACACCGTTGGACGTGACGAGATCGCCGAGCGTAAACGTCACCTTCCCGAGGTCACGCGTTGCGAAGACCTCGAAGGCACCTGGCTCGTATTCGCCACGGGCGAGGTCGATCCGCACCACGCCGTTTGTCACGCCATCGGTCGGATAGGTATCCGGTAGACGCTGCGCGTCGCTCATTGGATCGACCGCATAATGAACGAAGGCACGCGCGCCATAGTCCGCGAAATCAGCCTTCACCCGACTCGCCACATCGGCCGCACGAGCGGACATGACCAGTCCCGCTAATGATGCGGCAATCAGACATTTAGTATTCATGGGTAATTCTTTTCTTGTCTGTACTTGTTGTGAAATTAGCGGAAGATTATCACCATCGCCCTGTAGACATCCTCGTAGCAGCCGATATCGGGCGCCTTCTGCTGATGGCGCGGATTGCCGTCGAGATCGAGCGCATCCTCCATCCACGGCAACGTCTCGCCCGTGTTGATGCACGGCGAACTTCCGCGCAAGTGGAAGTTCCAATTCGCCGCATTCTTGAAGCATGGATCGCCGGCGAAGAAGTTGTGTCCGCAGTTCTCCTCCCAGCCATCCACACCTCCCGCATTCGCGGTTTCACCGTTGATGTTGAGATTGAGTGACGAAATCGTATTGGTGACTGAAGCACCCGCCGCCGCCACGTAGACGCCGTATGACGCAGCCGTTGCCACGCAGGAAACGTTGCTCACGACCGTGCAATTCTCGACCTTTCCAGCAGCACCGACGTAAATGCCGGGGCATCCTCCAACGTGCGAGCCAGTCACCAGCGAGTTGCGTAGGGTTCCGCCCGAAACCGAGATGGCGCCGTATGCGGTCGCGGTGACACCGCCAGACCTGGCTCCGCTCACGCGGCACCGATCCACCAGTCCGCCACTCGAGACTCCAATCGCGGCGCCGAGTGACCCTGTCAGCATCTGGCAATTCGTAAGGACGCAGTCCACAACTGATCCCTTTTTAACGGTAATTCCGGCAGATCCATTACCTCTGCTCCAGCAATTGTCCAAGATGCAGTTTGTGACTATGGACAATGATTCGAGATAAATGCCGCCCTCAGCGAAGTTCAGTGTGTTGAGAGCGTCTTTCAACGTCACACCCGCCAGCATCGCGCCGTCCTTACTGATCGTGAACAAGGGTCCGGATGCGATCTCAGATTTTAAAATCGTCTTCTCCGATCCGTTCACCGAACGAATGACAACACCCGCCGGCATAATGATCTGGGCGGTAATCGGATAGATCCCGTCATCGACCGTGATGATCTGGGTGGCGGAAACGGGTAGATTGATCGCATCCTGGAACTCCGCCGCTGCCTTCTCCCAGGTATCGTAGGGCACGACCGCGTTCGGATTCCCCTTGCGCACGTAGACATTCCTACTCTTGATGACTAGCATGCCGTTCTTGCTGACGGCGTGGACCACGCCATCCACCTCTGTGACAAAGCGAACGTCATACGAGCCAGCCCCCAACGTCACGAGCACGTTCGTGCCGACCGCGTCATAGTGTGTCGAAGTCGGCTCGGAGCCATCGAACGTCCAGTAACTCAACGCATCATCCAATGTCCCGCCCGTTGCCTCGGCGATGAATCGGACATTCGCCGGCGCGAACTCGTCCGATGTCGCGTAACGGATGCCGAGCGAAAACTGGTTGGGATCGAACTCGTAGCAACCCTTGTCCGCCTTCGTGCCCATGACGCGGCTGTTGCCGTCCAGGTCGAATGCGCCTTTATCGTAAGCAGTATTGACGGACGCATCGATCGCCGACGAACCCGCCGCAAGATGGAAGTCGCCCGCAGCCGCATCCACGAACCCCGGATCTGCCGTCTCCTCGACGACACCCGCCGAATAATTGCCCCACGCTATGCAATCGAAAAGTTTGCTTGTGGGCCATGTGCGTTCTGACGTCTGGTTCGGACTCGAACAACTATTGCTCACGGCCGTACAATTGACAATCTGAGAGGCGGTGGAGTACCAGGCATAACCGATCGCGCCAAGCAACCCCTTGTCGGAGTGATTCCCGTAAAAAAGCGAATTGCGCACAATCGCGCCACCCGAAATCCAAATGGCGCCACCACTTGAACCGTTATTGCCACCAAGTGCTGCACAACTATTCCGGTTGAAGGTGCAGCGATCGACAAGCGTGGTTCCGGTGCATTTGAGATTACCCATGGAGATGGCGCCACCCTTTGGATAATTACGATTCGCACAATTCTCCTCGAAGAGGCAGTCAATGACCGTGCCACCATACATGAAAACAGCGGGCCCCATACCGTAGACATTCCCTGCTGTG
>CAYRPP010000007.1:0-18016 GCA_964426115.1 uncultured Lentisphaerales bacterium
CCTACCCCGCCATCTTCAGCATCGCGCCGGACATGCCGGGCATCGAGCCGCTGATTCCCCGCATGGCGCGCGGCGGCACGCCGGTCTTCATGACCCACACGGCCGCCACCGTCGACGAGACCCGGCGCGCGATCGCCGCCGGCGCCTGCCACGCGACCCACTTTTACGACGTCTTCCCCGTGCCGCCGGTTACCGAGGGCGGCGTGCGGCCCTGCGGCGCCGTCGAGGCGATCCTCGCCGCGCCGCGCGTCTCGGTCGACTTCATCCTCGACGGCGTGCATGTCGACCCGGTCGCCGTCCAGATGGCCCTGCAGTGCAAGGGGCCCGACCGGGTCTGCCTCATCACCGACGCCATGGTCGGCGCCGGCCTGCCCCCGGGCCGCCACACCTTCGGCGGGCAGGACGTGATCTTCACCGAGCCCGGCGCGCCGGCGCGGCTCGTCGACAGCCCCGCGCGCAAGGGTGGCGGCCTGGCCGGCAGCGGCCTGACGCTCAACCTGGCCGTGCGCAACGCCGTGCAGATGGCCGGCGCCAGCCTGCCCCTGGCCGTGCGCATGGCCAGCGCCAACCCGGCCCAGGTGCTGGGCCTGGCCGGAAGTAAAGGACGGCTGCTCCCCGGCTACGATGCCGACCTCGTGCTGCTTGACGATGATTTCCGTGTCCGGCACACCTGGGTAGCCGGCTCCACCGTCTATAACAAGAACAAGGAATCATGACCATGACAAAGACCAAGAAGAACACGTTCCTGGCGGGTGCCGCCACGGCGGACATCAGCCCTGCCACCTCACAATTCCTCTACGGCTATCCCCACGTAGAGCGCTGGAGCACCGGTCTGCACGACCCGCTGACCAGCAGCGCACTGGCCCTCGACGACGGCAAGACCTGTCTGCTTTTCATCGCCAACGACATCCTCTACGTGCATAAGGGCATAGTGGCCCGCGCCCGCCAGCGCATATCCCGCTCCACGGGAGTGCCAGAGAAACACATCATGATCACCGCGACGCACACCCACTCGGGGCCCGTCGTGAGCAACCGCGGCCCCGGCAGCTACGACAAGGTCGTGCCGGA
Source organism: uncultured Lentisphaerales bacterium (assembly GCA_964426115.1). Classification (GTDB taxonomy): domain Bacteria; phylum Verrucomicrobiota; class Kiritimatiellia; order RFP12; family JAAYLN01; genus JAAYLN01. The sequence goes on from CAYRPP010000007.1 coordinate 1,069, forward strand.
TGCTGATCCCACCTACCTCGCCATCCTCGAGAACGGCATCGTGCAGGCCGGCGAGACCGCCTTCTGGGCGCGCCGCCCGGCCGAGATCGGCATGGCCATCGCCCGCGTCGAGGGCATCGGCACCAACCGGCGCGACCCCGCGGGTCCGGCCGACCCCGAGATCCCGGTCTTCGCCGCGCGCGATCCGCGCACGCATGCCCTCATCGGCATCATGGAAATCTACGCCATGCACCCGACCGTGCTGCACGAGGACTCGCGCCTCGTTTCGGGCGACTTTCCCGCCATGGGCCGCCAGTACCTGCAGCAGGCGCTAGGCGCCAAGATTCCGGTCCTGCACCACATGGGCGCCTCGGGCAACCAGAGCCCGCGCCACTGCGTACGCGGACAGACCTTCGACGAGGCCGTACGCCTCGGCACGATCCTCGGCAAGGCTGTCGAGAAGGCCATCGGTTCCATCGTCTACCAGCCGCATGTGAAGCTCGCCACGGCGCAGACCGCCATCGAATACCCGCTGCGCGACCTGCCAGACGTCGCAACGGCCGCCGCCAAGGTCGAGGCTGTCCGCGCCAAGTTCGCGCGCCAGCAGCAGGACGGCACACCCCGCGCCATCGTGCGCACGACGGAGTGCGACCTCTTCGGCGCCGAGGCCAGCCATGCGCTGGCACAGTCGAAGGCTGATGGACGCATCGACGCCGCGCTCAAGAACTGCATGCCGGCCGAGATCCATCTCATGCAACTCGGCCCCTGGACGGTGGTCGGCTGGCAGGGTGAAGTCTTCATCGAGTACGCCCTTGCCATCCGCCAGGCGAACCCCGACGTTTTCGTCTGCACCTGCGCCAATGGCAGCATGGCCGGCTACATCGCCACGGAGCAGGCGGCGGCCGAGGGCGGCTACGAGGCCTCCACCTCGCTCTTCTCGACCGACAGCGGCAAGAAACTGGTTGCGGCCACGCAGCAGCTGATCGACGCTACGCGCCAGTAGAAGCAACCCGGCGCGACCGGCGCCACGCGCCGGCCGCGCCACGGAACAACTGCCATGGGTCTGCTGCTGGGAATCGACCTCGGCACCAGCTACTTCAAGCTGGGCCTCTTCGACACCGACCTGCGGCTCCGCGGACTGGGACGTCAACTGGTGCCCGTCACCGGTCCCCTGCCCCGCCAGGAGGTAGCTGTCGACGACTTCTGGCGGACGCTGCGCCGCGGCCTGGACGAGGCGCTGACCGCGGCCGGCGCGTCGGTAAGCGACATCACGGCGCTCTCCTGGTCATCGCAGGCCAACAGTTTTCTGCTGCTGGATGGCGCCGGCACCCCGCTCACCCCTTTCCTGCTCTGGACCGACACCCGGCAGCCCGTGCTGCCGGAGGCCCTCCGGCAACTGAACCGCCATCCGGACTTCCTGACCACCACCGGCATTGGCACCGGTCTCGGCGCGGGATCGGCAGTCACCAAGCTCAACTGGTTCCAGCACGAGTCGCCGGCCTGCTGGTCGCGCGCCACGCGCGTCCTGACCATTTCCGACTACCTGGCCTGGTCGCTGACCGGACGCTGGTGCGGCGACGCCGGAACCGCCTCGCTGCTGGGTCTGATGGACCAGCGACGGCTCGCCTGGTGGCCGGAGGCCCTGGCCGCCGCCGGCCTGCGGGAGGATCTACTGGTTACGCCGCTGCGTCCCGGCACGCTGATAGGCCCGGTCACGCCGGCAGGCGCGGCGCAGCTCGGTCTGACGGCGGGCATCCCGTTGGCGGCCGGCTCGCTCGACCACCATGCGGCGGCCCTCGGAGCGGGCCTCGGGACGCGCGCGCCTGTCAGCGAGTCGACCGGCACGGTGCTGGCCTGCGTCGCGATGTGCGACCGCTACCAGCCCCGCGGGGGACTCTGCACCCTGCCCGGGGTCGAGCCCGGCACCTGGGCGCAACTGGCATTCGACAGCAACGGCGCGGGCGTGCTCGAATGGTACCGTCGCACCTTCGCGCCCGGCACGAGCTTTGCGGAGCTCGACCGGCTCGCCGCGGCCGTGCCGCCCGACTGCGAAGGCCTCGCCGCGCGTCCGCTGCCGCACCTGCAACCGGGACTCGAGGGCTTCGCCAACCGGCGCCCTTCGCACGGCCATGGCCATTATGCCCGCGCCATCATGACGGCCACGGCGGACACGCTCGGCATGCTGCTGGACCGGCTCTGCCCCGCGGCGCGTCCCCCCAAGGTCGTCGCCACCGGCGGCGGGGCGCACAGCCCATTCTGGCTGCAGCTCAAGCGCGAGCGCCTGGGTCTCGACATCTTTCCCGCCGACTGTCCCGAACCCGCCTGCCGCGGCGCGGCCCTGCTGGCCGCACGCGCCAGCACGGAACATGTCTGAGCAGCAAATTGGCGGATATTCCCTTGCGACGGCGTGCGCGAGTGTAATATGATACGGTTATGAACAAGCCGCTGGTCATTATCCCGACCTACGACGAGCGCGAGAACGTGGAGGCGATCGCCCAGGCGGTGCTCGACCGGCTGCCGGAAGGCGAGGTGCTATTTGTCGACGACAACTCGCCCGACGGCACCGGCGCGATGTTGGACGGCATGGCCCGCGGCAACCCGCGCATCCATGTCCTGCACCGCGAGGGCAAACAGGGACTCGGCCGCGCCTACATCGCCGGATTCAAGTGGGCGCTCGAGCGCGACTTCGCCTTAATCTTCGAGATGGACGCCGACTTCTCCCACGATCCTGCGGAGCTCCCCAACTTCATAGCCGCCGCGCGCGAGGCCGACCTGGTGCTCGGCTCGCGGTACATCGGCGGCATCCGAGTGATGAACTGGCCCATGGGGCGCCTGTTGATCAGCACCGGGGCCGGACGCTTCGTGCGGTTCGTCACCGGGCTGCCGATCCATGATCCCACCGGCGGCTTCAAGTGCTTCCGCCGCGAGGTACTGGAGGCCATCGAGCTCGACAAGATCACCTCCAACGGCTACTCCTTCCAGATCGAGATGACCCACACCGCCTGGATGAAGGGCTTCCGCATTCGCGAGATCCCCATCACCTTCGAGGACCGCCGCGCCGGCTACTCGAAGATGAGCCGCGCGATCGCCAAGGAGGCCTTTTTCATGGTGCTCCGGCTGGCCGCGCGCAGCGGCTTCCGGCGCTCCCCCCCCCAGACGAAGGCATGAGCGCGGACGGGGAACAGCGGGCCCGGATGGGCGCCTGGCGCGACTGGCTCGGCCTGCTGCGCCCCGCCCAGTGGACCAAGAACGGCATCGTGCTGGTCGCCTACTTCTTCGCCCGCTGGGATCCGGGCCAGCGCGCGCACGCCCTGGGCCGCCAGCCGTTCCTGATCTCCCTGCTGGCCATGGCCGACTTCTGCCTGCTGGCCAGCGGCGTCTACATCCTGAACGATGTGCTCGACCGCGATGCCGACGCCCAGCATCCGGTAAAGTGTCTGCGGCCGATCGCCGCCGGCAAGATCGCGCCTTCGGCAGCGCTGCTGCTGGCAGCAGCGCTGCTCACGGCCAGCGTCGCCGCAGCCTGGCTTCTCCATCCCAACTTCGGCTGGGTGGTCGCGGCCTACCTGCTGCTCCAGGTGGGCTACTCCTGCAAGCTCAAGCAGGTGGCGATTCTCGACGTCTTCATGATCGCGATCGGCTTCGTCCTGCGCGCCATCGCGGGAGCGGCGGTCATCGGCGTGCGCATCTCGCCCTGGCTGCTGTTGTGCGCCTTCCTGCTCGCGCTCTTTCTGGCCCTCTGCAAGCGGCGACACGAGAAGCGGCTCCTCGCTGGCGTCGAGATTCACCACCGCAAGGCGCTGGTCGGCTACAGCGAGGCGATGCTCGACCAGCTCATATCGATCGTCGCCGCGTCGACGGTCATCGCCTACGCGCTCTACACGCTCAACGCCGAAACGGTCGAGCGTTTCGGCACCAACGGCCTGGGATTCACCATCCCCTTCGTCATGTTCGGTATCTTCCGCTACCTGGATCTCGTCTACAACGGGGAGGCCGGCGGACGTCCCGAGCGGATTCTCCTGACCGACCGCATCCTGATCGGCACGATCTTCCTCTACCTGCTCGCCACCGCGGCCGTCTTCATGCTGGCGCGCCACGCTACGGCATGGAACTAGAGCAGCAGGGGGCCACGTCTTGCGGATGCCATTTGAGTGTTGACGGGAAAACGGGCATCGTGTAAATATATGCCCGTTTGCATGCCTTGGGGAAGCGGCGGCCTGTCCGCTCTTCCGAATCTTTCGATGGCGAGGTAGCTCAGCTGGTAGAGCAGCGGACTGAAAATCCGCGTGTCGTGGGTTCGATTCCCACCCTTGCCACCACCCTTTCCGCCGCCACCTGGGCGGCGATCCGCCCTGGCCGTCCAGCCTTGTGCGGTTTTGCGGTGGTTTATGCCGCCGGAACTTCAGGCGCGCCATTGCGCGTCGGCCCGCATGGAATGGAATGCTGTCGGGGAATCAAGTTCATTTGACAGACGGGACGCGAACCGCTAGACTTTGCCTTGTTTTCCCTTTAATTGTGTGGGAATGACGCTGTCGTCCGCAAGCGGTATGACGGCCGGATGGCAATTAGAGTCCACCCCCCGCTCCTGAACAGACCCATGAAGATCGACAACCACAACCTTGACGAAGCACTGTTTTCCGCGTTGAAGGACGACCTGCGCGCAGTGGAAAAGTCGCGCACGCGCAAGCGTCCCATGCCGGGCAACTACGTGTATGTCGTCGCGCTGGAACTGGGCCGCTATCCGAGCGACCTGCCGAAGCACGACCTGAAGGTGCCGGCTGCCGACCCGCCTGCCAGCTTCAGCGAACGCTGCGACTGGGAAGTGCTGCGGCAGAGCTTCCAGATCATCCGCGAGGGCCAGGCCGTATGGGTCATCGCGGGTGGACGCGAGGGCGCGCTCTACGGCTTCGACGAATTACTGGAGCGCCTCACCGGCGTGATCTGGGCGGGCGTGCGCGACGACCAGCTCGTCTTTGCCGCCCCGCGCCCCCTGCCGGTCGGCGTACAGGCGCCCTCCTTCCCCTACCGCTTCCGCGACGGCAGCGGGCCCGACGGCGCCACCGAGTCCGACTACCACATCTGGCTCAGCCGCAACCGCTACAACGGCCGCGTCGTCTCCGGCAAGTCCTGGAGCGCCTTTCCGGCGCCGCGCAAGTCCGCCTTCCTGGCCACCTTCCGCGCCCGCGCGATGCACCTCGTCTGCGGCTACCACGCGATGGACTTCTACCTGCCGGAGAGCGAGCTGGAGGCGCATCCCGAGTGGCGCGGCCTGCGCGACGGCAAGCGCGTGGCGAAGGCGCGCGTGACCCTGCCGGAATGCAGCCACCTCGACGGCGATGCGCCCATCCAGCCCTGCTACACGAATCCCGAGGTGATCCAGTCGATCGCCACGCGCATGGCCGCGCAGATCCGCCAGTGCCCCGAGATCGAGATCTTCTCGGTCTGGCCTCACGACGGGGTCAACAACTGGTGCCAGTGCCCGGCGTGCCGCAAGCAGACGCCTTACGAGCAGATGTACCACCTGGCCCTGGCGCTGGCCAAGCGCACCTCGCCGACCCTGCCGATCGAGCTGATCGCCTACGCGAACATGCTGACCGTGCCCGAGGCGAAACTGCCCGCGTGCAACCGGATCGTCACGATGCTCTGCCCCTACCTGCGCCCCTACGAGCGGCGCATCTATGAACTGGGCGGTCCGCGCCTCTCCATGAGCACGGCCTATCCGAAACCCGACCGCGTCAACCCGGTCGACGACCGCGACTACGGCAAGCTCTTCCGTGCCTGGGCGCCCGTCTGGAAGGCCGCCGAGACCGTGCCGGGCATCTTCGAGTACGGCGGCCTCCTGTGGCCCGACGAGACCTTCCGGACCGAGCGCCAGCGGTTTCTGTACCACCCCACGGCCGCCCTGCGCTTCGACGAGGCCAAGTGGTACCGCGACCATGGCGTGCGTTACTTCTACTACTGCACGGGCTTCATGAACTGGCCCGATGCCAGTCACCAGTTGTCAATGGCCCGGGCGCTCTGGAATGCCGACGAGGAGGTCGAGCCTTTCCTGGAACGCTACTATTCAGCCTCCTGTGACTCGCTCGGACGGGCCGTGCGCCTGACCCTCGATTCGATCGAGCAGCTCCTGACGGCGCGGGAGGATCCCGCGCGCGAACTGGCCAAGCTGGAGAAGATCCTGGCCTGGCTGCCGGCAGGCGAGATCCGCGAGCGCTACCAGCTCTGGATCGGGTATGTGCGCCTGGCCTGGCGGGAATACGAGGCCTTCCTGGCCAACAAGCACGAAGAGGCGCTGGAGCACGAGAAGACCGTGGCCGCTTACCTTCCGGAGTGCCTCGTCAAGCTGCTGGACAGCGCCAACACCCGCTGGATCATGAGCTATTCGGAGACCCGGCAGGCGCGTCTGAAGCAGCTCATCGCCGCCGGCCAGACGCCGGACGACAAGGCGTAGCCCCCGGGGACGCACCGGCTTCCGGCACCAGCCGGTATCCGACACCATGCACGGTTTGGATCAGGCCGGCATCGGCGCCGAGCCCGGCGAGCTTCTTGCGGAGCTGGGCGATGTGCTGATCCAGTGTGCGGGTCGTGCCGAAATAGTCGATGCCCCAGACCGCGTTGAGCAGTTGGTCGCGGCTCAGCACCTCGCCGGGATGGTCGTGGAAGCAGCGCAGTAGGCGGCGCTCGCGGTCGCTGATGTCGCAGGCGGCCTGCCGCACCACGAGCCGGTAGCGCCGCACGTCGACCTGCACCGGACCGACCATGAAGTTCGCCTCCGCCTCCGCGGCGGGCGCGGGCGCCGCTTCCGGACCGGCACGGCGCAGGGCCGCCCTCACCCGGGCCAGCAGTTCGCGGATGCCGAAGGGCTTGGTCATGTAGTCGTCGGCGCCGAACTGCAGGCCCAGCACCTTGTCGATCTCCTCGCTCTTGGCGCTGAGCATGATGATCGGCACGCGGGCGTCGGCGGCGCGGACCGCGCGGCAGACCTCGTAGCCGTTGCGGCCGGGCATCATGATGTCGAGGATCAGCAGGTCGGGACGCATCCGGCTCCAGGCCGCCAGCGCGGCCTCGCCGTCGGCGACGGCCTCGACCGCGTAGCCCTCGCTCGCCAGCGTCGTCTCGAGCCCCTCGAGGATATGGGCGTCATCCTCGGCGACTAGAATCCTGAACGGCTTCATGTTGGCGGCTCCCGGTTCGTGTTCCCGGCCACGCGCAGGGTGAAGCGGCAACCGCCGCCCTCCCGCGGGGCGAAGAGCAGATCCCCTCCCATCCCGCGCATCAGCCGCCGCGCGATGCTCAGTCCCAGCCCGCATCCGGTGCGGCGCGACGTCAGCTCGCAGTCGGCGCGGTAGAACGCCTCGAAGAGCCGCTTGCGGTGCGGCGGCGCGATGCCGGGCCCGCGGTCCTCCACCGTGATTTCGGCGCCGTCCGGCGCCGCGCGCAGGGCGACCGCCACCTCGCCGCCACCGGCGGCATACTTGGCGGCATTGTCGAGCAGGTTGACCAGCACCTGCTCCACGGCGTCGCGGTCGACCGGCAGGCTGACAGGCGCGTCGCACCCCGTCATCACGAGCGTCAACCCCGCCTCCCCGAGCCGGTCGCGCTGCGCCTCGGCCACCTCGCGCACGATGCGGGCCAGATCCGCGGACTCGATCGCATAGCGTCGGCGCCCCTGCTCCATGCGGCTGAAATCGAGGACATTGTTGACCAGGCGCGTCAGCCGTTCGCTCTCCGTGACGATCACATTCAGGTACTTACTCTGCTTCGGGGCATCGGCCACGCGCCCGTCGCGCAGGAGCTCGGCATAGAGGCGGATGCTGGTCAGCGGCGTCTTCAACTCGTGCGAGACGCTGGAAACGAAGCCGGTCTTCTGCAGGGCGTCGCGCCGTTGCGCGGCCGCGTCGCGCGCCAGCAGCAGTCCGCCGGACACGAGCGCCGCCAGGACCAGACTCAGCAGCAGCCAGGCCGCGAACAGCATCGGGCGCCGGGCAGCATGGGTGTTCAGACGGGCGCCTACAATCTCCCAGTGCGGCAGTTCGGGCGCCAGCGGCAACACGATCCCGATCGGCCCAGGCGCCTCCGCGGAGCCACCGCTCTGTGCCAGCAACCCGCCCTCGCCATTCCGGAGCGCCAGCCACATGGCGGGATCGCGGAGGCTCGCGAAGATTTCGGGAAGGCGCGAGAGCAGCGTCGCCGTTTCCAGTTCCACACCGCGGATGGCGCCATCGGCCATGCGCTGCCAGCCGAGCAGGTAGAGCTGGTTGCCTTCGAACCAGGTGCGCCAGTGCCCCGGCTCCGGCGCCGCGGACTCCGCGACGGGCGCCGGCGCCAGAGCCGGCTCGGCCACCACAGCTCCTGGCAGAGCCTCGGCATCGGACGGCAGGGAACGTCCCTCGGTAACTTCCGCCGCAGGCGCTTCGCCTCGCGCGGCGCCCGTCCGCGCGAGGATCGCGCCATTGATTGCGCGGCCGTCGGCTGCAGGAACAGACGCGGCGGCGCCCGGCAGTGAGGGACGTGGAGCCGCCGCCAGCGCCGGGCGGGCCTTGGCGCGCAATTGATCCAGCGCCGCGCGCGCCTGGCGCTCGGGCGTGGCGGGAGTGTCGCGTGCCAGACCGCCATCTCCGGCCACCGGGTGCTGCGCCCACGGCACCTCGCCCTGGAAGAGCGGCGCGTAACGCTGGAGAAAACGGCGCTCATCCACTGTGCCGCCGCGCGCCGGCGGATAGACCACGCCCTCACGCGGCGTCCAGACGAACACATTGCGGATCCGCGGATCGCGGCGCATCCAGTCTCCCAGGGCCGCCGGGTAACCCGTCGCGGGCAGCGCCGCTAGCTGCTCCAGGACATCCTGCTTGACGGTGGCGACCAGGCCGCGGACGGTCTCGGCCAGGCGCTCGGCGCGCTCGAGGTCGGCGCGCCGGGCGAGCGCGCGCAGGCGCGCCTCCTCGCCAAGCAGCAGACGCACCGACGCCATCCCCAGCAGCAGCGTGGGGATGGCGATCAGCAGCCAGTAGAGATGAATGCGCCCGAGAGGCATGTGTGCTTGCTGCCTACTTCTGCTGCTGATTGTAGAGCATGTAGTTGTCCGTCACAATCGCTTTCCGCTCGGCCTTCTTCATCCCGCTGGCATTGACCTCGTCCGCGTGCGCGCTCTGGCGGCGCGCGACAATATCGAGATCGGGCGCCGCCAGGGCCGTGGCCGCCTCCTCGAGGCGCCCAGCCGACTCGCGCATCACCCGGGCCGCCTCCTCCTTCTTGCCCTCGTCGGCGAGCCTCACGGCCCGTTCCAGCTCCTGGGCGTTGCGGTTGAGCGTGTATTCGCGGGAGACGGGGACATTGAGGCTCTCCGCCACCTCGCGCGCGTCGCGGCTGAAGCGGATGCGGCTTGCGGCCGTCGCCTGCGCCGACCGGCGGCGCGTCGCATCCTCGAAGGTCACCTCGGCGTCGGCAAGCAGACGCGACTCCCCGTCGCGCCCGGGCGCCAGTTCCACGCGCACCAGCAGGTACTTCTCCTGCCCGCCGTAGAGCTGGTTGAGGTCGACGGTGACGGTGCTGTCGGCGATCCGTCCGTCGCGCCCGATGCACTCGATGGGCGTGGCGCCGGAGCGGAAGCGCACCGTCAGCCGCACGCGGCTGGCCACGACGCTCAGCACATCGCCGAGCTCCTTCGTGAAGATGGCGGGCAGGTCGTCGCTCTTCTCGACGAAGTAGCTGTTGCCGTCGCTGTTGCCCGAGACGCGGGTCATCAGGTCCTCGTTGTAGTCGGTGCCGACCCCGATGGTCGTCACGGCGATGGCCTCCTTCATCAGGGCCGCGCCGAGCCGGCCGACTTCATCCGGGCTGGACGGGCCGGTGTTCGCCAGCCCGTCCGAGAGCAGGATGGCCCGGTTGATCCTCCCGGTATCGAGGTGCTTGCGCAGTTCCGAGGCCCCCTGGCTGAGGCCGGCGAAGAGCGCGGTGTTGCCGCGCGAGGCGATCTGCGCGATGCGGCCCTCGATCCACTCGATGTTCCGCGCCGGCTGGGCGGGCACCAGCGTCTCGACCTCGTGGTCGTAGATCACGACCGAGACCGTGTCGCGGACGTCGAGCCGGCGGATGGCGGCAATGGCCGCCTCGCGGGCGCGGGCGATCTTGTCGCCGGCCATGGAGCCCGACCGGTCGAGCACCAGGGCGAGATTGACCGGCGGCCGTTCGCGCGACGCCACGCGGTCGGCGGCGAGCGTCACCTTGACGATCGCCGTCTCCGGCTTGTCGGCGGGCACGACGGCGCGGTCGGTCTCGATGCGGCAGGCGACCGATGCTCCCATTTCCGGCGCGGCGGCCTCCATGGTGGCGACGCCGCAGGCCGCCAGCAGCAGGGCGGCAGCAGCCAGGCGCAGCGGACTCGTGATCAGTTTCGCTTGACGGGTGAATGCGGTCTTGTTCATGTTGTGACTCCTCGCCATCACACTGGTGATGGTTCTGTTTGACGAGGTCATTACACCAGATGCGCCTCGCAATGTCGTCACGGGCATGTCAAACGATTGTAAAATGTTTGTCAAGCGGCTGCCGGGTATTACGGCCATTTTCTATATGGACGTCCGCTCGGGATCGAAATCGGGATCGAAATCGAAATCGAAAGGATTGGCAGGGGCCTGCGAACTCCCCCCGTTTCTCCATGCACCCCTCTCGCAACCCTGTGGCTTGCCACGAGGTTTGTCACGATTGGTGGGGCCGGATCTCCGAGACGGCCGGCGCGGATCCGCGGGCTCGCGGTCTCGGAGATCCCGCGCCACCGGATCGAACCTAATTGTGAAGCCATGTTAAGCATTCGCGGGGATCGCAGCAAGGCAAAACATCACTGAAAGAAATCGAAGCTTGCGTTGCCATTAACTGCAGATCAGAGTAATCTACTTCATGCGCAATTGTAAGTAAGGAGACCGAGATGAAGCTCACAGATGTGGCCCGCGCCAGTCTGGCCGAGCTCAAGAACGATTACGAGTTCTGGCTGCTGAAGCGCCGCAAGCTCCCGTGGAAGGTGCCGTCGCCCGAGGCTTGCGAGGTCCTCGACCTGCGTCTCGACTCGAACCCGCTTGGCGAGGGCGACGGTCTGCACGAGGCGAGCGCCTACCTGCTGGCGCAATACAACAAGTTCCACCGCTGGCTTGACGCCGAAGATCCCGACCTGGTCGCCAACGCACTGCTGCTGCTGATCGGGAGGACGCTGAACATGCTCGGCCGCCAAAAAGAGGCTCAGGGCGAAGCCTTCCGTCAGGCGGGCGGCTTCCGCGAGCGACTGACCGCCGCACGCCTCGAAACTCGCGACCAGCAGCAAGATGACCCCGACGCGCCAGCTTGCCCCGAGTGCGGCAAACCTATGCGCAAACGTCTGGCCAAAGCCGGGCGCAATGTCGGTCAGCCCTTCTGGGGCTGCACCGGCTATCCCGCGTGCAAGGGCACGCGGAAGGTTTCGACTAACATCGACGCCCAACGACTTCTGTCGACTCCCGCTGCTCCACCATCGCCTGACGGCAAGAGTGCCGCGATTTGGCAACAAAACTGACTCAGCCATCACCGTTTTCATCACAGGAGAATGCTGCAATGCAATTAAGTCATCCGACCATGTATCACAGAAAATCCATCGCGCTGGTCATCCTCGCCGCTGTTGTGGCGGGTGGGTGCGTCTCGCGGCCCATTGCCGGGGATGCGAAACCCGTCTCGACGCAGCTCGTCAGGGACACGCGGAGCTGGGATGGTGCCGCGCTGCCGCCCTACCCCGCCGGACAGCCCGAGGTCCGCATCCTCCGCATCACCATCCCCGCCGGCGCCCGCCTGCCCTCGCACCGCCACCCCGTCATCAACGCCGGCGTGCTCGTCCGCGGGCGGCTCGATGTTGTCGCCTCCAACGGGCAGACGCTCTCACTGAAAGCCGGCGACCCCATCGTCGAAGTCGTCTGCACCTGGCACTACGGCTATAACCCCGGCGATTCCGACGCCGAGATCATCGTCTTCTACGCCGGTGCACCCGATGCCGCGATCACCGAATACCAGCCTGTGACCGGAGACTAGCGGCCAGTCTTGAACAGCGATCCGCGACCCCGGGAGTTCCGCGCCACCGCGGCGCGCAAGCCGCGGCTGGTTTTGTCAGCGGGCGATGCCCTGTCCGGCACGGTTTATGCGGCCTCGAAGCCGTTCTCATGCCAGTTCAATTCCATGTGTTCTGCGGCCCGGACGCCGTGCTGTCGGCGCGCGGGCGCTCTCTTGTCCTGGGTCTGATGTTGTTGGGCGCGCACCCGGCGGCGGGCGCCTTCTGCGAGTTTGAGATCGAGCGCGTCGGCGAGGGGGTGCCCGCAGTGGCCGATGCCGTCGTCTATCCCTTCGGCCTCGCGGCGGCCGAACCTTCCATCGCGATCTGCGACGAGCGCGGCGATGTCGTGCCGCACATGGCAGTCTGGTGCGCGCCGCACGATCCCTGGCGTATCCGCTTCGCGGCTGTCGGCGCGGGACCCTGGCGCGTGCGCATCGGCGACGGCGCGCCGGCGTCCGTGGCCGACACCAACTGGACGGCACGCGCGGGCGTGCTGCTGGAGACGCGCGAACTGCCTCCCGGACCGGCCGAGACGCTGGACGATTTTCATCGACTCTGGGCGTGCGACACGCGCGTGCTGGGGCGCTCCGAGGTCGGAAACATCTTCCACGGGCTCCATCCGCACGGGCGCGAGACGCCGCTGCTGGCGCGCTACGACGGCTGGCTGCGGATCGATACGGCCGGGCGCCACCGTTTCGCCACGGTGACCGACGACGCCTCCTTCCTGCTGGTCAACGACCGCCCCGTGGCGTCGTGGGGCGGCTGGCATGGCATTGGCGGCGGCGAGCGCGGCGAGCACGGCGGCGAGGTCACGCTGCCGCGCGGCCTCTGCAAGCTCACCCTGCTGAACGCGCAGAAGGACGCCGAGTTCCTGGCCGGGGCCTACTGGCAGCCGCCGGATGCGCGACGTCCGGAACCGGTTCCGTCCGCGGCCTTCGAGCCGGTCGGCGCGACGCGCATCGCGTCCGTGGCTGCCTCCGCACCGGCGCAGGCAGGGGCGGCCTTCGGGTGGGAGATGGAGCGGCACTTCACGGCCGGCGGCCAGACCTGGGTGCTGGTCCGCCTGCGCGCCCTGGCGCCGTCGGATGGCAACATGCGTTATGTCTGGCGCGCGGACGATGGCGCGACGGGCACAGGGGCCGAATGGACGCACCTCTTCTACACCCCTGGCGAACGCGAGGTCACGCTTGATGTGCTGCGCGACGGACGCGCCACCGGCCGCCTGAGCCGGCGCATCCGCGTGCATCCGGCGTGGCTGCAGCGGCACGAATTCGACGATGAGGCCTTTGCGCGTCTCCAGGCGGAGGGGGCGATGGAGGCCGGCACCGGCCTGCCGCTTGATGATCTGTGCAACGCCATCCTGCTGGCCGACACGGTGCAGGCCGCGCCGCTGCTGACGGCCTTCGGCGAGGCAGCGCTGGGCCGTCTGACGGCCTTTCCGTACGACCGTCTCGCGCCGCTCTACCGGCTGGGATACCACTTCCAGTCGCCGGCGGTGCGGCGCTACGACGCGGCCGTGCGCTGCTGGCGCGCTGTCGTCGCCTGTCCGGGAGCCCCGGACGATCTGGCGGCGCGCACGCGGCTGCACCTAGCCGGACTGCTGATCCACTCGGGGGGTGGGAAGGGTGAGGCCATGTCCCTGCTGCAGGCGTGCCGCGCGGATCGTCTGGAGGAAGGCGAGCGGCGGCTGCTCCTCATATACCGCGGCGATGCCGCCGCCGCCGCGGGCGACCGCGAGCAAGCCGCCCGCCTATACCAGGAGGCCGGCGGCACCGTCGCGCCCGACGACACGGCCTTCGAGGTGCGGCGGGCGGCGCGGCTGGAACGCGCCCGCGCCTATCTGCGGATGCAGGAGCTCGATGCCGCCGAAGGTATCTTGCGCGCCCTGGAGTGGGAGCGGCCGCTCACGCGCATGGAACTGGAGACCGGCCTGCTGCTGATCGAGATCTTCCACCGGCGCGGCGAGTTGCAGGTTGCCCTGACGCATGCCCGGCGGCTGCGGACGAGCGCCCCGGCCGGACCGCGCCAGGCCGACCTGCTGCGAATAACCGTTGAACTCTGCCGTGAAATGGGCTTAAATGAAGAGGCCCAGGCGGCGCTGACCCGACTGGAGGCGGAGTTTCCTTACAGCGAGGCGGCCGCCCTGCTGCAGGCGGAGCTGCCGGCCGGCCATTCTCCAGGAGAAACGCCATGATCAGACGGATGCACAGGCCCCACCGGGGCACCTGCGGCGCGGTCGCGTCGTTGCTGGCGCTGGGGCTGATGTGCGACGCACGGCTGCGTGCCGACGAGAACGAGTGGCTGGTGCCGCTGGGACTGCCGCCGCAGGCGGCACCCAAGCGCATTTCCGGCGGCGAGGGCGTGCCGCCGCTGCCGCTCCCCGCGACGCCCATCCGCCGCAGCGAGCGCAAACGCGAGCCGAAGGCGCCGCTGCTGATCGGCAAGATCGTCTGGGGCGAGTCGGCCGAGTACCGCTACGCCGGCGGCGAGACGCGCCAGATCGCCGACTGGAACCTCTGTCCCGACGACCTCGCCCAGCTCATGCGCAAGGCGGGGCGCTGGTTCGGCCTGAGCTACGGCTCGCAGGCCGTGTCGCTCAATGCCTTCGACGGCGATCCGCAGACCACGCCAGTGCTCTTCCTGAGCGGGGTGCGCACGATGCGTCCGACCGACGCGCAGGTGAAGCTGCTGCAGGAGTACCTCCTGCGCGGAGGCATGGTGGTGTTCGACTCGATCGCGGGATCGCCCTACTTCCTGGCCTCGGCCCGTGAGCTGGCGGCCCGGCTGGTTCCCGGCGAGCCGCTGCGGCCGGTGCCGCTCGACCATCCGCTCTTCAACATGCTGGCCGACGCGCGGACGGTGGCGGTGCCGCGCCGTCCGGAGATCGTCGCCCCGCAGTTCGAGGGCATCTACGTCGGCAGCCGCGTGGCCTGCCTCGTGTCGCCGATCGGCCTGGGGTGCGGATGGGACGACCACGAGGTGCCGCTGCTCGATCAGGCGGTCTACTACGATGTCGATTCGGCCTGCCGCCTGGGCGTCAACCTGGTGGCCTACGCGGTCGGCTACGCCGAAGCCGCGCGTTCCGAGGCGCGTCCGGAGCTCTTCGGCATGCGCGACGAGCGCCATCCCACCGACGAACTGGTCTTCGCGCAGCTCCGTCACGACGGCGCGTGGAACGTGCATCCCGGCGCGGCGACCGCGCTGCTGCGGCGCCTGCGGGCGGAGACCTCGCTGGGGGTGAGCCTGAAGCGCGTGGCGGTGGATCCGGCCCGCGAGCCACTGGACGCCTTTCCCTTCCTCTACATGGAGGGTCTCGACACCTTCTCCTGGGACGAGCGCGTCCGCGGGGCACTGCGCCAGTTCCTAGCGCGCGGCGGCACGCTGTTGATCAACAACGGACTGGGCCTTTCGACGTTCGACCAGGCCGTGCGGCGCGAACTGGCGCTGCTGCTGCCGGGCAGCGGGCTGGCGCCCGTGCCCCAGGACCATCCGCTGCTGGGCGCCTGCCGACCGGCGGGCGAGGTGCGCTTCACGCCGGCCGCGGTGAAGTACAATCCGCCCCTGGAGGGACCACTGCTGGAGGCCATCGCGCTCGACGGCGACCTGCGCGTGATCTACAGCCCCTTGGATCTGGCCTGCGCCTGGAGCGGCTGCGACTACCCGCTGGCGCGGGCCTACGAAGGCCCGGGCGGCGTGGCGTTGGGCATGAACCTGCTGGTCTACGCCATGACCCACTGAGCAATGCCTGCGGCCGATGCCAGCGATGCGCCCTCCAGCCGCGGCGCTGCCGTGGCGGACGCGGTGTGCCGCACCTGCGGGCGCCTGTCGGCCGGCCTGGATCGCCTGCTGGATTTATTCTACCCGCGTATCTGTCCCCTGTGCGACGCGGTCTCCGACCGTCCCGGTCGCCTGATATGCTGGCGCTGCTTCGGGCGGCTGCCGCTGCACACGGCCGACGAAGCCGTCTGCCGGCGCTGCGGCCTGGCGCCCGAGGGGCACGTCGAGGAGGACTTCCTCTGCGACGCGTGCCGGCGCGCGCCTCCGGCCTTCGATCGCGCGCGCGCGGCCGCGCCGTTCCGCGGCGGGATCCGCGACCTGCTGCATGCCTTCAAATACAATGGCGCCACATGGCTGCGCGCGGATCTGGTGGATTTCCTAGAGGGCGCCCTGCGCGCCTACTACGAACCGCAACTGATCGATCTGGTGCTGCCCGTGCCGCTGCACACGGGGCGTCTGCGCCGTCGCGGCTACAACCAGTCCGCGCTGCTGGCCGCCGCGCTGGCGCGGCGCTTCGGGATCGAGTCCGCGCCGCGGCAACTGCGGCGAAGCTGGGCAACGCCCACGCAGACGCGCCTCAGCGCGCCGGCGCGGCGCCGGAACGTCCTCGGCGCCTTCCATGTCCCGCATCCCGCTTGGGTACGCGGCCGCACGGTGCTGGTGGTCGACGACGTGATGACGACCGGGGCGACGCTCCACGAGACCGCGCGCTGCCTGAAACGCGCCGGTGCCTGGCGCGTCTGGGCGCTGGCCGTCGCGCGCGGCTAGGCTAGCGCTCCGCCAGCAGGAGGCGCGCGCGGGCGATGTCGTCGCGCACCTGGCTCATCAGGGCGGCGGCGTCGGGGAAGCGGACCTCGTCGCGCAGGCGGGCCAGGAAGGCGACGTCGAGCGTCGCCCCGTAGAGGTCGCCCTCGAAGTCGAGCAGGTGGATCTCGAGCACGGGGGCTTCGGGACGGGCGTCGGCGAAAGTCGGGCGCCAACCGAGCCCCGCGACGCCGTCGACCGGGCGGTCGCCGATCCAGGTGCGCACTACGTAGACGCCGATATTCGGCAGAACCTCGGCCGATGGGTTGAGGTTGGCCGTGGCCATGCCGATGGTCCGTCCGAGTCCACGTCCGCGCACGACGG